>DATJUT010000049.1 GCA_035502185.1 Gemmatimonadales bacterium | reverse complement strand
TGCCCATCGTCACCGGGTGGGGACGCCGGCTCTCGGTCAACGGTCGACGTCCAGCCGCAGCAGCAGAGTGCGGGGCCGGCCGATGGACGGGCCGCTGGTGAAGGCCCCCTTCAGCACGTAGTGGAGGTTGAAGAGGTTGTCGACAAAGACCGCGGGGCGCAGCGCCCGGCCCAGCACGCGGACGGTGCTGCCGGCACTCGCGTTGACGATGAAACTCGGCGGCACCTTCACGGCGGCGTTGAAGTCGAAGAGCCCGGTCCCGTTGACGGCGGCCGACGGATGGCCGTTGGTGAGACCGGAGCCGAAGATGCCGGTGGCGCCCGCATACCAGCGGCGGCGTTCATACGATAGGTTGCCCACGATCGAGAGCCGCTGGTCGTGGTCCAGATCATACCACCCGGTCGGATACGCCGTCGGCGAGAAGCCGCCGGTGATGGGTCCGTGCGCCGACGCGTGGGATAGGGCGACGTTCAAGTAGCCGCTGAGCGGGCCATCGGGGCGCACCGCAAGCACCGATTCCAGCCCCGTGATCCGGATCTTGGCCACGTTCACGTCCGCGGTCACCGCCGTGCCGGGGAGCGTGTTGTCGTCCACCCCCGGTGTGCTCTCCTTGTGATACGCGTCGAGCTTGAGCGACATGCCGGCGCCGGGCCAGCGGTGCACCAGTCCCACCTCGAAGAAGTGGTCGCGTTCCGGGTACGTGGGCTGCCCCGCCTGCCCTCCCTGGCCGGCGCTCGCCAGGACGTGGAAGTCCTCCACGGGGCTCGGCACGAAGAGGCGGCCGTAGTACAGCCACAGCGACGTCCGCGCGCTCGGGAAGAGATTGAGCCGGAGGCGGGGGCTGAGCTGGGTGGCGGAGCCCGCCAGCGGGGCGGTGTGCACGTCGTAGCGGAGCCCGGGTCGCAGTTCCCAGAACGGCGAGGGCTGGAAGCTCCCTTGCAGGTACAGGCCGACATCACCGCCATGGACGGGAGCATCGACCGAGGGCCCCGCCGCCCCTTGCGCATCCAGGCTCGCAAAGTGCTCGTGCGCGCCGACCAGGGAGGCATCGAAGCCGGTCTTGACCTGTAACGGTCCCGCGCTCGGCAGGAGCGCATCGAGCTTGATCCCCGTGGTGCTCGCCGTGCGGTCTTCGCTCACGTTGTACTGCGTCGTGTCGGGGTAGAACGTGAATTGTGGCGGCTCGCCCACCCCGGGCGTGTACCGCAAGGCGCTCTCGCGGTGATAAACGCCCACGAACAGTTCGCCGTCGGCCGGGCGCGCCCCCGACGCGTGGTGCCAGGCCAGGGTCGCAAAGCCGTTGCTTTCATGCTGCCGATCATCGAGCCGGATGCCGCCGGTGGAATCAAACGGGACCTCGAACTGGGTCGCCGAGACACTCAGGTCCAGGGTGATGAAATCACGGGCGCCCGCGGCATACTGCAGCTTCCCAAAGCCGTAGCGGTCGCTTCCCGTGTTGTGGAAGTTGATGGGCGCGCCCGTGCCGGCCGCCTGCATCACGGGCTCGCGCCACATGTCGGTGACACGCTGCGCGACCGAGCTGACGACGCCGAGCCGGCCCACATTGCCGCTCGCCAGCAGGGACAGGCCTGCGGCGCCGAACGACCCGGCATCGAGCGAGCCCTGAACACCGGCGCCGCCGACCGGAATCCGCGTATCGACATGCATGACCGCGGTGTTCCGGTTGCCGTACTCCGCATCCCACCCGCCGGTCTGAAACTCCATGCGATCGAGAATCGCGGGCGAGAAGACCTCGCTCAGGCTTCCCGAGATCCCTGGCGGGATGGGGATGCCGTCTACGTAGTACGTGAACTCATCGTGCTGACCGCGGATGTGCACTTCGCCGGTGGGTGCGCGGGCGGCGCCAGCCAACGCCTGCTGCACCGTCTGCGACGTCGTGGTCGCCGGAGAGCCGTGGTAGGTCTCCTGCTGAAAGACCTGATTGCCGGTCCGGGCGTCAACGGCCACCGGCGAGAGCGCCATCACGGTGATGCTGTCGAGTGTGAGCGCCGCGGGGACCAGGACGACGTCGATCGTGGTGTCGCCGTCGGCCAGGACGAGCCGCTGCGCCGCCGGACGAAAGCCGAGCCGGCGCACCTCGAGGGAGTACCCGCCCCGCTCGAGTCCACGCAGGGCGTAGCGACCCAGGGCGGACGTCGTCGTGGCCACCAGCACGTGCCCCTCGCGGACCAGCTGCACGTCGGCGCTGATCAACGGCTGCCCGGAACCGCTGTCGGTGACGGTGCCGTAGATGGCAGCGGCTGCCAGTCGCGTGGTGCGGGAGGATCCCGGCAACTCCTGCGCCAGGGTGCTCCTCGCAGCGCCGGCGGCGAGCACCATCGCGACGGCCGTCCGCCCGAGCCATCGAACGCTCGGGGTGCCCGTCGCCATCAATACCGCACGTTGAGTCGCAGGCCGAGCACGGTCGCCGGCCCGCGGTCGCGGTTGTAGCCGGGGTTCCAGATCTGCTGCAGATCGGGGTTGAGCTGGACGAACCGGCCGATCTGCAGCCGGTAGTGCGCTTCCAGGATGCGCTCGTGCCCGTAGTTCAGGCGCCCGTCGCCGAGCAGAAAGCCGCGCCCGCCCATCTCCAGGTACTCGCGGTGCAGCGAGGAGAGCGCGTGGTCGGCCAGGGCGACGGCCACGATGGACGCGCCGGCGCCGCCGCCGGACGCCCTGGACCCGGAGCCCCGCGCTGAGGTGGCGGTCAACCTCGGTGAAGACGAAGCTTTCGTTCCGGCCGTCCGACCACCCGTAGCGGGCGAACACGCCCGTCTCGCCCGCATCGGCCAGCGGCTGCTCGACGTTGAGGCCGAAACCGTGCTCGAAGCGGCCGGGTGCGTCGTCCGCTACGATGTTCGGCGGCTGCCCGGTCTGCTGCGCGATCCGGATCGCGTCGGCGTAACTCCCCATGCGAGCGTGGTTGAGGTAGCCGAGGAGCCGCAGCACGGTGCCGGCGCTTCCCGGCATCGCGGTCACTTCCACGGCATCGCCCTGCGCCTGCCCGAGGTCGCCGTCGAGCGTGTTTCCGCTGGCGTAGGTCGGCATCTGGAAGGCGGCCGCCCGCAGCGCCCAGCGCGGCGTGATCCAGGCGGCGGCGACGCCGATGGAGTAGCCGCGGGTGTCGGCCGGGTAGTCCCAGGCCGTGTTCTGGAACAGCGCCCAGTTCGTGAACTGGGTCGCCGGGAGCCGCGCGCCGAGGTAGGCGCCGAAGCCGGACAGGACGAGGACGGCCAGCAGGGCGGGGCGCATGGGGCCTGTAGTGTACCCACTTGAACAAATTTAGCAAGCGTGATCTTGCATTTTCGTCGCAACTAAACTACTCATCCCCCATGGCGGAGCCGGCGGTACGGCGGGACGGGGACGGGGCGCCCCCGCGCGGGGAGCCCGGCTGGCGGCGCGCGCGCCTCGCCCCGAGCCTCGCCGAGGTCTACCGCTCGATACCGGTCAGCGGGCGGGGCTGGTGGCGGAAGGCGCTGGCGTTCGCCGGACCCGGTTACCTGGTGGCCGTGGGGTACATGGACCCGGGCAACTGGGCCACGAGCATCGCGGGCGGCTCGGCGTTCGGCTATTCGCTGCTCAGCGTGATCATGATCTCGAACTTGGTGGCGATCCTGTTCCAGGCCCTCGCCGCCAAGCTCGGGATCGCCACCGGCCGGGACCTCGCCCAGGCGGTGCGCGACCACTACTCGCCGCGCGCGGTGATCTTCCATTGGGTCATCTGCGAGATCGCCATCGCCGCCTGCGACCTGGCGGAGGTCATCGGCTCGGCCATCGCCCTGAAGCTGCTGTTCGGCATCCCGATGGCGCTCGGGGTGCTGCTGACGGGCCTCGACGTCCTGATCGTCCTGTTCCTGCAGCATCGCGGCTTCCGGATGGTGGAGGCGCTCGTCGTCACCCTCATCGCGACCATGGGCGTCAGCTTCCTGTTCGAGATTATCCTCTCCAGGCCCGACATGGGGGCCGTGCTGGCGAGCTTCATCCCCTCGCCCGAGCTGGCCACCAACAAGGAGATGCTCTACCTCGCCATCGGCATCCTCGGCGCGACGGTGATGCCGCACAACCTGTATCTCCACTCGTCCATCGTGCAGACGCGGCGCTACGAGGAGACCAGCGCGGGCAAACGCGAGGCCATCCGCTACGCCACGCTCGACTCAACCGTGGCGCTGATGGGCGCGCTGTTCATCAACGGGGCCATCCTGGTGGTGGCGGCCGCCGTCTTCTATCGCGCCGGCCGGCACGACGTGGCGGAGATCCAGCAGGCCTACAAGCTCCTGACGCCGCTCCTGGGCGTTGGCGGCGCGAGCACGGTCTTCGCGCTGGCGCTTCTCGCTTCGGGTCAGAACTCCACCCTGACCGGGACCCTGGCCGGGCAGATCACGATGGAGGGTTTCCTCGACATCCGGCTGCGGCCATGGCTGCGGCGGCTGATCACCCGCGCGCTGGCCATCACTCCGGCGGTGATCGTGGTGTTCCTGTACGGCGAAAGCGGGACGGCGAAGCTCCTGATCCTCAGCCAGGTGGTGCTCAGCATGCAGCTCTCGTTCGCGGTGTTCCCGCTGGTGAAGTTCACCTCCGAGAAGGCCAAGATGGGCGAATTCGTCAACGCCCGGTGGCTGACGTGGCTGTCCTGGGCGGTTGCGTACTTCATCGCCGCGCTGAATGTTTGGCTCCTGAT
>DATJUT010000048.1 GCA_035502185.1 Gemmatimonadales bacterium | reverse complement strand
CTCGGCCTGCTGCTCTAGGCCTGGTCCCGGCCTGCGCGAAAGGACCTTCCGCAGGGGCTCGAGGTGTTCGCGAGCTTGAAGGCGACGGGCGTCAAGGCTCGCCTACCAAGAGATCGACGACTCGGGCCGAGCGAGGGGCTCCAGCGCTCTCACCGGCCTCCCGGGGGCGGTGGGGGGGGCGGCCCCGGAGGCGGCCCCATCTGCTGTTGCTGAGATTGGAACGGGCTCGCGACGCCGGTCGCCGTCGCGCTGCTCGACTCCACCCCCGCGATGGCACGCAGCCCGGCGCTGAGCCCGGCGCCCTCGATCGCAGTACTCTGACCGTCGGTGAGGCCGGTGCGCACCGCCAGCACCGCGGGCTGGCCGGCGGTGTCGAGGTGCCAGAGCCGCGCCCCGCTGCCGCCGGCGACGGCCGCGGGCACGGGCCACCCCGGGTGCGCCAGGCGGTACTGCGCCACGAGCGACGCGGGCGCCTCGAACTGCAGCGCCGCGTTCGCCACCTTCAGCACGTCGGCAACCCTGGCCACCTCGAAGTTCACCGTCGCCGTCATCCCCGGCACCAGCACCCCGTCGGGATTGCTCACCGCGACCACGACGGTGTAATCCACCACGTTCTGGCTGACCGCATTCTGGATGCGCACCTGCTGGACCGTGCCCGTGAACGTCCGGCTCGGGTACGCCGTCACCGCGAACTGCACCTTCTGGCCGGCGCGGATCGTACCGATGTCGGCCTCGTCCACCGACGCGAGGATCTGCATCCACCTGAGGTCGCTCGCGATCACGAAGAGCTGAGGCGCAGCGAAGCCGGCGGCCACCGTCTGGCCCGCCTGCACGTCGCGCTCCACCTCCACCCCGTCGATCGGCGCGTAGACGTACGTGTAGGCCAGGTCCTGTTGAGCCCGCGCCAGGCCTATGCGCGCCGCCTTCAGGCCCGCGCTCGACGCCTCGAAGGCCGTCCGCGCCGCCACGAAATCGTTGTCGGTCATCATCCGCGCGTCGTGGAGGGAGATCGCCTGCGTCAGCGTGAAGGCCTTCAGCAGCGAGTCCGCCGCATCGCGCTGCACCGCAGCCTCGGCGGTGCGCACCTCCAGCTCCGACGGCCCCGGATCGAGGCGCGCGATCAATTCCCCCTTCTTCACGCGGCTGTTGAAGTCGGCGTACAGCCCGATGATCTGGCCAGAGACCTGCGCGCCGACATTCACCGTCGTCACCGCGGTCAGCGTGCCTGTCGAGTTGACCGTGACGGCAATGTCGCCCCTCTCCACCGGCACGGTGCGGTACGACGGCGCGCGTGCGGTGCGGCCGCGCGACGCCAGCACCGCGACCACGCCGGCGGCCGCGACCACCACTCCAAGAACGGCGATGATGCGCTTCACGCTCCTGCGCCCTTCCGTGCAGGGAGACGCACCGAACTCCCGCCCGTAAGATGCCCGGCATGAAGCAACGGTCGCACGGCATTGCGATGGCACCGCCGCCCAATCACCTGGCGCAGCCCACCTTCCCCCGCTTCAGCTACAGGCGCAGGGTCTCGATCAGCGCCGCGAGCGCCGCCGGCAGCTGCCGCCGGCTGGGGTAGTAGAGGTAGAAGCCCGGGAAGGGTGGGCACCAGTCGGAGAGCACCCGGAGGAGCTTCCCGCTCGCGAGTTGCTCTCCGGCGTGCTCCACCGTCGTGTACGCGAGCCCCACGCCGTCCACCGCCGCCCGCAGCATCACGTCGACGTCGTCGACGATGAGCGGGCCGCTGACCGCGACGGAGAGGGACTCGTCTTCCTTGTCGAGCTCCCAGCGGTACACGGGGCCGGATCCGTGTCGGAAATTGATGCACCGGTGGCTCGTCAGGTCGCGCGGGGACGCCGGCTTCGGGTGCGACTTGAAGTAGCCGGGCGAGCCGACGATGGCCGGCGTGAGCTCGCGGGACACGCGGATCGCGATCATGTCCCGTTCGATGAACTCGCCGAGGTGGATTCCCGCATCGAAGCGTCCGGCGACGAGATCGATGCGGTTCTCGTCGGTCGTGACGTCCAGTACGACATCGGGGTACTCCCGCGCGAACCGCCCGAGCTTCGGCGCGAGCACCGTCATCGCGGCGATGGGGGCCACCAGGAGCCGCACGCGTCCCGCTGGCAGATCTCGACGGCCCGACAGGAGGTCCAGCGCCCCCCGTATGTCGCCGAGTGCCGGGCGAAGGCGAGCGAGGAACTCCTCGCCTGCTTCCGTCGGGGCGACGCTGCGTGTCGTGCGCGCAAGCAGGCGTACTCCGACCCGTTCTTCCAGCGAGCGAATCGCATGGCTCAGGGCGGAGGGCGACACATCCAGCCGCTTCGCCGCCCGCGTGAAGCTGCGCTCCTCCGCCACCAAGAGGAGCGCCGACAACACGTTGAGATCGTCGCGAGCCATTTATGAACAATATTCACAGACCTATGCCGATTCTGCCAGCTACCCGGCGGATTGGGCGGCGGGGTACTGTGAGTTCGGTAATCGCCACAGCGGGAGGAGCGATGCAGAAGCGCACATTGGGAAAGAGCGGTCTCGAGGTCTCGGCGCTTGGCCTGGGCTGCATGGGGATGAGCTACGGCTACGGTCCGGCGGCAGACAAGACGGAGATGATCGCCCTCATCCGCGGGGCGGTCGAGCGCGGCGTGACCTTCTTCGACACAGCGGAAGCGTATGGACCATACGCCAACGAGGAGCTGGTCGGCGAAGCGCTGGCGCCGTTCAAGGGCCAGGTCGTCATCGCGACCAAGTTCGGCTTCGAGTTCGGGCCCGGCGGCGGTCAGAGCGGGACCAACAGTCGTCCCGAGCATGTCAAGGCGGTCGCCGACGCCTCGCTCAAGCGCCTCAAGGTGGATGCGATCGACCTGTTCTACCAGCATCGCGTGGACCCGGCCGTGCCGATCGAGGACGTGGCCGGTGCGGTGAAGGACCTGATCGGGGCCGGCAAGGTGCGGCACTTCGGAATGTCGGAGGCCGGTGCGAAGACCATCCGCCGCGCGCACGCCGTGCAGCCGGTCGCGGCCCTGCAGAGCGAGTACTCGCTGTGGTGGCGGACGCCGGAAGAGGAGATCATCCCGACCCTCGAGGAGCTGGGCATCGGCTTCGTGCCGTTCAGCCCGCTCGGCAAGGGCTACCTGACCGGCAAGATCGACGAAACGACGACGTTCGACAAATCGGACTTCCGGAACGTCGTGCCGCGATTCACCGCCGAGAATCGCAAGGCGAACCTCGCGTTCGTCGAGTGGCTCAAGCGGTTCGCCGCCCGCAAGCGCGCCACCCCGGCGCAGCTCGCGCTGGCCTGGCTGCTCGCGCAGAAGCCGTGGATTGCGCCGATCCCGGGCACGACGAAGCTCACCCGGCTCGAAGAGAATATCGGCGCCGCGGACGTCGAACTGACGCCGGGCGATCTGCGGGAGATCGATGGCGCCGCTGCGAAGATCGCGATCCAGGGGGCGCGTTATCCCGAACACCTGGAGAAGAGGACGGGTCTCTGATGGAAATCACACGCAGTGGCTCGCAGCCTTCCGCGAGGGGACCGGTGGACTGGTTCACCGGCACCGTGCGGATCGACCCGTTGTTCCAGGCGCACGCTCCGGCCCGCGGCGCCGGCAACTCTGTGACGTTCGAGCCCGGCGCGCGTACCGCGTGGCACACGCACCCGCTGGGCCAGGTCCTCATCGTCACCTTCGGCTGCGGCTGGGTCCAGCGCGCGGGCGGGCCGATCGAGGAGATCCGCCCGGGAGACGTGGTCTGGTTCGAGCCGGGCGAGAAGCACTGGCACGGGGCTTCGCCAACGACGGCGATGACGCACATCGCCATCCAGGAGGCCCTCGACGGGAAGGCCGTCGAGTGGATGGAGAAGGTGCGCGACGACGAATACCAGCGCGGGCTGCAGGCCCGGCGCTAACCAGGTTCAAACGAGCAGGGCGGTCAGAATGCGCGCAACCATCATGTACGGTGCGGGTGACGTCCGCGTCGAGCACGTCCCCGACGCCCGCATCAAGGTGCCGACCGACGCCCTCGTCCGCGTGACGCGGGCGTGCATCTGTGGCAGCGACCTCTGGCCGTACAAGGAGATGGAGCCGAGCGCCACGGGCGTGCGCATGGGCCACGAGTTCGTCGGCATCGTGGAGGACGTCGGCGCCGAGGTGCGCACGGTGAAGCGCGGCGACGTGGTCGTGGCGCCGTTCGCCATCTCGGACGGAACCTGCGAGTTCTGCCGGGAGGGGCTGCAGACGTCGTGTCTGCACGGCGGCTGGTGGGGCGGCATTGAGCAGGACGGCGGCCAGGGTGAGGCGGTTCGCGCGCCGCATGCCGACGGCACCCTGGTCAAACTCCCGGTGGGGCCGGACGACGGTCTGATGCCGTCGCTGCTCACGCTCTCGGACGTGATGGGCACCGGCCACCACGCGGCGCGAGCCGCGCGCGCGGGCCCCGGCAAGACGGCGGCGGTGATCGGCGACGGTGCGGTCGGACTCTGCGGCGTCATCGCCGCCCGCCGCCTGGGTGCCGAGTCGGTCATCCTGCTGGGGCGGCATGCCGACCGCATCGCGCTGGCCCGCGAGTTCGGCGCGACGGAGATCGTGAGCGAGCGCGGCGATGCGGCCATCGAGCGCGTGCGCGAGCTGACCCGGGGCCTGGGCGCCCACAGTGTCCTCGAGTGCGTGGGCTCGGAGCCCGCGATGCTGACGGCCATGCGCATCGCGCGCCCCGGCGGGGCGGTCGGCCGCGTCGGCGTGCCGCACTACGGGGCGACGCCGTGGGCGCAGGAGAGCTTCTACGACAACGTGACCGTGAGTGGTGGGCCGGCGCCGGTGCGCGCCTACATCGCCGAGCTGCTGCCCGACGTGCTCGAGGGCCGCATCCAGCCGGGGCGCGTGTTCGACCGGGTGACGAGCCTGGAGGGCGTGCCGGACGGGTATCGGGCGATGAACGATCGCAAGGCGATCAAGGTGATGATCGCGTTCTGAGCCGGAGGAGGCATGCGAGTGGCCCGTGCGGCAACCGAGAAGAGCGAGGAGAGATGATGACCAAGTCCCGTATGATGGTGCTCGTCGTCGGTGCGACCGGCAGCATCGGGCGCCTCGTCGTCGAAGAGGCCATACGACGGGGCCATGTCGTGCGCGCCCTGGTGCGCAATCAGCGCAAGGCGCGGTCGCTTCCGCCCGACGCGGAGGTGGTCGTTGGCGACCTCACCCGCCCGGAGACGCTGCCCGCCGCCGTGTCCGGCGTGGATGCCGTCGTGTTCACGCACGGCTCGGAGGGCGCCGGCAAAGCGGGAGCCGAAGGCGTGGACTATGGCGGTGTCCGCAACGTCCTGAACGCGCTCGGTTCGCGCAAGGCGCGTATCTCGCTGATGACCTCCATCGGCGTCACCAACCGCGCCAGCGCCTACAACCGCTCGACCGGGGGCCACGACTGGAAGCGGCGTTCCGAGAGGCTGGTGCGCGCAAGCGGCCTGCCCTACACGGTCGTGCGCCCCGGCTGGTTCGACTACAACGGCCCGGACGAGCACCAGCTCGTGCTTCTGCAGGGCGACACGCGCCACGCGGGCGATCCCAGCGACGGCGCCGTGGCCCGACGCCAGATCGCCGAGGTCCTGGTTCACGCCCTCGGCTCGGATAAGGCGCTTCGCAAGACGTTCGAGTTGATCTCGGCTCGCGGCGACGCGCCGAGCGACTTCGACGCGCTGTTCGCGCCGCTCGACGCCGATCCGCCTGGTGCGCTCGACGGCGTGCACGACGCGGCGAACCTGCCGCTCGAAAAGGAGCCGCAACGAGTCCGCGACGACCTGGACGCCGTGCGGCCGTCGCGGTGATGGAACGCGCGCACAGAGTTCCAACACACCAACGCGTAAGGACGTCGCCCGGGGCACCTGCGATCGAACCAGACTCCCCTGGTCCGGAGGCGCAGCTCTGTTCAGGCCGCGGTGCACGGCCGCCCGGGGCATGTCCCCCGGCCCGGTGGACCGAGTAGATTGTCTCGCACCGCCACCATGGCACACTGGATCCTGAAGACCGAGCCTTCGGCGTACGCCTTCGACCGCCTGGTCAGGGAGAAGTCCGCGCGCTGGGACGGCGTCACCAATCCGGTGGCGCTCAAGAACATCCGGGCCATGCAGCGGGGCGACGAGTTGATGATCTACCACACCGGCGACGAGAAGGCCGTGGTCGGCCTGGCCACGGTGGCCTCCGCGCCTTACCCCGACCCCGAGGACGCGAGGCTCGCGGTGGTGGACATCGAGGCGGGGAAGGCGTTGCCGCGCGCGGTCACGCTCGGCGAGATCCGGAAGGAGCCGGCACTGAAGGACCTGGCGCTGGTCAGGATGCCGCGGCTGTCGGTCGTCCCGGCGACCGGCGCGCAGTGGAAGAAGCTGCTTCAGATGTCGAGGGTCTGACCAGCCGCAGTCGGCCCCAAGTGAAGACGTAGCGGGTGCCAGTTCCCACGCTCGCCATCGTCATGACGGCGAAGCGCGACACCACTCATCGTAGTGCCGCGCTTCCGAGTTGCCCCTCCTGGGATCGAACCAGGACTCTCCTGATCCAGAGTCAGGCGTGTTGCCAATTACACCAAGGGGCAAAGAGCTGGTTGCGAGTTGCCAGACGGCAAGTTGCCAGAAAGACAAGAACCACAACCAACGCAGTGGAGCTGAGGGGGCTCGAACCCCTGACCTCCTGGGTGCGATCCAGGCGCTCTCCCAGCTGAGCTACAGCCCCGCGCGGGCCGAAACCTAGCCGGGCCCAGTCATTACCTCAACCCGAACCCGGGCTGCCCCATCCCATCCGGGCCGCGAGGTCAGTCGGGGTACGCGATCTCCACCTCGAACCCGTCCTTGGCCACCACGGTCTCGGCGAACACCGCGCGCGCCTCCTCCAGGAGCACTGCCGGGTCGCGCGAGTAGCGCGCGGACAGGTGGGTCAGGACCAGCCGGCGGGCCCCGGCCTGCCTCGCCACTTCGGCCGCCTCCCGCGCCGTGGCGTGCGCGGTCTCCTTCGCCCGGTCCTTCTCCTCCTCGCCGAACGTGGCCTCGTGCACCAGCAGGTCGGCCCCCCGGGCCGCCTCGACCGTGGCATTGCACGGCCGCGTGTCGCCCGAGTAGACCAGCTTCCGCCCGGGTCGCGGGGCCCCGACGATGGTCTCGGCCGTGACCTCCCGCCCGTCGTCGAGGCGGACCGCCTGGCCGCGCTGCAGCTTGCCCCACAGCGGCCCCTCCGGCACCCCCAGCTCACGCGCACGATCGGGATTGAAGCGGCCGAGCCGCTCCCGCTCCACGAGCGCGTAGCCGACGGCGCCGCCGCCGTGCTCCACCCCGAACACCTTGAGGTCGTAGCCGTCCCGCGCCAGCACCTGATCCGGCTCGACCTCGACGATCTCCACCGGGAAGACCGCCCGCTCCACACCCAGGGCCAGCGCCTGACCCAGCAGCTTGGCCGCTCCCCGCGGCCCGACCAGGCGCATCGGCTCGGTGCGGCCCTGCAGTCCGAGGGTGCGCACCAGCCCGATGATGCCGAGGTAGTGGTCGCCGTGGAAATGCGTGAAGAACACTTCGTTGAGCGCGAAGGTGACCCCGTAGCGCATCATCTGGCGCTGCGTCCCCTCGCCGCACTCGAACAGCAGCGTCTCGCCCTCGCGGGTCAGCACCAGGGCGCTGACGTTCCGCTCGGCCGTCGGCCGCGCCGCCGAAGTGCCGAGGAACAGAAGCTTCAGCAAGCTAGAACACGTGCACGTTGACGTAGCGGCCCGGGTTGGCCTTGAGGTCCGTCAGCAGCGCGGTCAGCGCCGTGCTGGCGGCATGCAGGTCGCTCACCAGAGTGGTGTCGTTGACCAGCCTCCCCATCGACCCGCGGCCCGCGTTCACCTTGAGGAGGATCGAATCGAGCGACGCGCTGGTGCGCTGCAGCGTTGCCGTCACCTGGGCCAGGTTGTGGGTGGCGTCGCGCAGGTTGTCCACGGTCTGCTGGGCCGAGCTGCTGCCCACCATGAGGTCGAGCCGCTGCAGCAGCCCGCGGAGCGCGAGCAGCGCCGTCGCGGCCTCCCGGCTCGGCGCGTCGGCCGAGGTCCCCAGCTGCGTGACCGCCCGCCGCGTTTCGACGAGCAGCGCATGCAGCTCCGTGGCGTTCTGCGGCGAGAGGAACTGCCCCGCGTTGTTCAGGGCCTGCCGGCCCGGGCCGGTGAGGCCCGACACCAGCTCCGCGACGCTCTGCTCCCGCTCGCCCGGGATGACCGCGCCCTTGGCCAGCGGCTGGGGCGCGGCGCCGGGATCGTAGTCCAGGTACTGGGCGCCGAACAGGTCGAGGGAGCGGACCACGGCGCGCGCGTCGCTGCGCGGCCGCTGCCCGCCCTTGAGGTCCATCACCACCAGCACCTGCCCCGGCTTGAGCAGGCGGATGTCCTTGATCTGGCCGACGGCGACGCCGGAGGTGCGGATCGGGTCGCCCACCTTCAGGCCGGCCACGTCGGAGAACGTCGTCTCCACCAGGTCGCCGCTGCGGATGGACTTGCCCCGCAGCCAGACCATCCCGAACACGAAGATGACGGTGGCGACGACCAGGAACAGCCCGACCGCCGCCTCCCGCCGGTAGCGCAGCTCCATCAGCCCTCCGCCGCGAACTGCACGTCGCGCTCCAGGAACTCGCGCACCACGGTGTCCTTCGCCGCCATGAACTCCTCCGCCGTCCCCACTGCCCGGATCCGCCCGTTGTGCAGCAGCGCGATGCGGTCCGCGACCCGGAACGACCCGCGCACGTCGTGGCTCACCACCACGCTGGTGGCGTGCAGCTCGTTCTGCAGGCGCTCGATCAGCGCGTCCATCGCGTCCGCGTTCACCGGATCGAGGCCCGACGTGGGCTCGTCGTACAGAAGATACTTCGGCCTCCCGGCGATCGCCCGCGCGATGCCGACGCGCTTGCGCATCCCGCCCGACAGCTCCGCCGGCATCAGCTTGCCCACGTCGTCGGTGAGGTTCACCAGGCGCAGGCATTCGGCCACCCGACGCCGGCAGAAGTCGCGGTCCCGGTAACAGGCGTCGTCGGTGATGCCGAGCCTGATGTTCTCGTAGACCGTCATCGAATCGAACAGCGCGCCGGTCTGGAACGCGTAGCCGATCCGGCCCCGGAGCGCCGCCAGCGCTTTCCGGCCGAGCTGGGTCACCGATTCCCCGTCCACCATCACGTCGCCCTGGTCGGGCCGCATCAGGCCGATGATGTGCTTGAGGAGGACGCTCTTCCCGCTTCCGGACGGGCCCAGCAGGGCCACGGTCTGCCCGTCCGCCACGCTGAAGTCCACGCCGTCCAGCACCACGTGGCGGCCGAATCTCTTGTGGACGTTCCGGAGCTCGATCACGGCGCTACAGGAGGAGCTTCGCCAGCAGGAGATCGAGCAGCAGGATCAGCACGCACGAAGTGACCACCGCGGTGGTGGTGGCCCGGCCGACGCCCTCCGCGCCTTCCGCGGCCTCGTAACCGACGTAGCAGGGGATGATCGTCACCACCGCGCCGAACGCTTCGGCCTTGATGACCGAGTACCACAGGTCGAAGCTGTGGTAGAAGCGCTGGGTACCGTACGCGAAATCCGCGGCGGTGATGTGGATGGACTGCCGAGAGGCCAGGAAGCCCGCCACCATCCCGGTCGCGTCGGCGATCACGACCAGCGCGGGCAGCATGATCAGCCCGGCCAGCACCCGCGGGAGCAGCAGGTGCGAGGCCGGGTTGCGGCCCAGGGACTCCATGGCGTCGATCTGCTCGGTGACGCGCATCGTCCCCAGTTCGGCGGCGTAGCGCGCGCCGATGCGCCCGGCCAGCAGCAGCCCGGTCATCACCGGTCCCAGCTCCAGGATGATGCTCTCGGCGATCACCGCGCCGAGCAGGTAGAGCGGGATGCTGCCGGTGAACTGGTAACCGGCCTGGAAGGCGGTCACCCCGCCGGCGAATGCGGACGTGAGGATCACGATCATCAGGCTGCCGTACCCCACCTGCCGGCACTGCTCGATCGTGAGCGGAAGCCAGGCCCGCCACTCCGGCAGCGCGCGCACCAGCTCCACCAGCATCATGCCGAACCGGCCCACGTTCTCCAGGGCCGACAGCACCGGGCGCGCCACTGCGCGCGCGGCGTTGATCGGAACCGGAAGCTCGGCGGTGGTGGTGAGTTGATCCATGGGTTTGGGGCTTGGGGGTTGGGGCCTGGGGAGTGATCAGCGTACCGTGGGGAGGGGCGGCGGCCCCAAACCCCAACCCCCAATACCCAAACCCCTGCCGGCTTATATTCTCGCCTCCCATGCGCTTCCAGTCCACCCCGAGAAACGCGGCCGCCTTCCGGCGCAGGCTGCTCGCGTGGTTCCGCACCGCTGGCCGCGACCTGCCCTGGCGGCGCACCCGCGACCCGTATCGCGTCCTGGTGTCGGAGTTCATGCTGCAGCAGACCCAGGTGTCGCGCGTGCTCGAGTTCTACCCGCGGTTCCTCGAGCGCTACCCGGACCTCGAGGCGCTGGCCCGCGCCAGGCCGCGCGCGGTGCGCGAGGCATGGGAGGGCCTCGGCTACTACCGCCGCGCCGCCAACCTGCACCGCCTCGCGCGGGAGGTGGTCCGGCGTCATGCCGGCACCGTGCCCTCGGACCCCGTGGAGCTGGAGGCGCTGCCGGGCGTCGGACCCTACACCGCCGGCGCGGTGGCCAGCTTCGCCTACGAGAAGCCCGCGCCCGCCGTGGACACGAATGTGGCCCGGGTTCTCGGTCGAGTGTTCGGCTGTCAGACGGCGAAGACCACCAGGAACATGGCTCAGCTACTACAGCCGAGGCGCCGCGCGACCATCTGGGCCTTTAACCAGGCCCTGATGGAGCTCGGGGCCCTGGTCTGCACGGCCAGAGCCCCGAAGTGCGCTCAGTGTCCGGTAAGCAGTGACTGCTCCTGGTATCTCGCCAACTCGTAGCCACTCGCCACTCAGCGTCTCACAACTGCTCTGCGCTCTAGCTTCTGCCCCCCGCCAACTCCCCTACCAATGCCACGACCCGATCCACCTCGTCGGGCGTGTTGTAGACGTGCGTCGACAGCCGCACCCAGTGGTAGTCGTACTCCGCTACGTGCCGGACCCGCACGGTGCCGCGCTCCCACAGCGCCCGGATCAGGTCGTCGGCGCTCAGCCCCCGCACCGTGAAGGAGACCATCGGGGCGCGAAGCCCCGCGTCGGTCGCGCTCTTCAGCTCCACGCCGGGAAGGCGGGCGAGGCCGTCGTAGAGGCGGTCGCCGAGCCACCGGATGCGGCGCTCCACGCGCTCGGGCCCGATCAGGGTGTGGAAGTCCACCGCCGCCTGGAAGCCGGCGAGCAGCGACT
This sequence comes from Gemmatimonadales bacterium, assembly GCA_035502185.1. Lineage (NCBI taxonomy): Bacteria > Pseudomonadati > Gemmatimonadota > Gemmatimonadia > Gemmatimonadales > Gemmatimonadales bacterium. Next base: position 41,381 of record DATJUT010000048.1, on the reverse strand, counting down.
CGTTGACGGTTCCCTTGCGGTCGAACCGCACCGCCTTGTCCTGGAGCGCGTCCCACCCGCCGCTCACGATCGTGGGCCACAGCCGGTCGACCCACGCCTCGCTCACGTAGAGGAGCCCGCTTCCCTTCGGGGCGAGCAGCCACTTGTGCGGGCTCGAGGCGTAGAAGTCGCACCCCAGGTCCGTCAGGCCGAACCGCAGCATGCCCGGCGGATGCGCGCCGTCGATCGCGGTGACGATGCCGCGCTCGCGCGCCAGGGCGCACAGCTCCTTCACCGGCTGGATCAGGCCGTTGGTGAACAGCACGTGGCTGATCATCATCACCCTGGTGCGCTCACCGATCGCGCGCCGCCAGGTGTCCACGATCTCCCGGCTGCTGGTGGGAGGGACCGGCAGCGGTATCTGCGTCAGCACCAGGTGGCGCCGCCTGGCGGCGGCCTGCCACGGGCACATGCCGCCGACGTGCTCGTGGGTGGTCATGAGCACCTCGTCGCCGGGCTGCAGGTCGAGGCCTCCGGCGATCCAGCTCATCGATTCCGTGGTGTTCCGCGTGAAGGCGAGCGTCGCGGCCGGAGCGCCGAGCAGGGTGCCGACGGAGCGGCGCAGCGCCTCGAGGTCCACGCCACGGGCGTCGAACACCGTCTCGAGCGCCGTCATGTGGTTCACCACCGCGTCGAGCACCATCCGCGGCGACGCGCCGACCGTGCCGGTGTTGAGGTAGATGCCGCCGGGCGACAGGAGGAACTGGTCTCGCACCCGGCGCCAGTACACCTCGTCGTCCACGGCGTCGGGCGGCAGCGGGCGGAACGGCTCCGCCGGGCCCGGCTGCCCCGCGGCGTCCAGCCACCCGGCCCCCGGAAACGCGAACGCGGCCCCGGCGAGGGCCGCGCTCCGCATGAAGTCGCGCCGGCTGGTCCTCACGGCAGCATCCGCGGCGTCTGCGCGCCGAAGTACAGCGCCAGCAGAATCGCCACGCCGGTGAGCGAACCCGCCCACGCCAGCAGCACCCGGGCGCGCTCGGCGCGCGGGTCCTTCGCGCCCTTCTCCACGCTGACCTGTGCGTAGTACGCCACCCGGTTGGCCAGCGGCGTCACCACCGCGACCGCGATCACGCCGGCCACCAGCCCGAAGCCCTGCATCAGCTCCAGGGCCACCGTCTCGTCGGCGTGCAGGCCGACCAGCTGCATCGTCATCACGATCCCGGTGATGGTCGCCATCGCCGCGGCCGGCGCAATCAGCAGGCCCTGGACCCTGGCGAGCGTCTTCCAGGTGTGAGCCCACGCCTCGAGGCCCGCGGCCCGCGTCTGCGGACCCCAGACCATGAAGGTCAGCTGGGCGCCGAGCCACACCGCGATGCCGACCCAATGCAGGAAACGCAGCATCCGACTTACCTCCGCTCTCGAACCGCGATGAACGAGATCTCGACCCGCGCACCCGAGACGATGCCGCTGACCGCGACCGTTTCGCGCGCCGGCGGGCCGGCCGGGAAGTACTCCGCGTAGACGCGGTTCATCTCGTCGTAGTCCGCCATGTCGGCCAGATACACGGTCGCCTGCACCACGTCGCCCAGCGTCAGGCCCAGTTCGGCGAACAGCGCGCGGAACGACTCTAGGACGTTCCGCGTCTCCGCGGCCGTCCGCCCCGTCGTGAGCGCGCGGGTCGAGTCGGTGACGCCGATCTTCCCGGCGAAGTAGTAGGAGCGGCCGACCCGAACCGCCTGGCTGTACGGCCGGTTGGGTTGCGGGTGGATCGCCTCCCGTACCGGCCAGTGGTGGGCGCAGCCCGCCAGCAGCAGGGCGGCCAGGAGCGACGTGCCGTATCTCATGACTACCCCTCCTCCGTCGCGGCGAACTCCGGCGCGATGGGCCGGCGGCCGCCGAATCCCGCGTCCAGGTCGTGCCAATGCGTCACGCGCTCTTCGCCGAGCCGCCAGCACAGGAACACCAGGCGGCCCTCCTGATAGCCGTAGAAATCCACCAGCCCTTCCTCGAAGCCTTTCAACAGGCAGCCCACTCCGGCGAGTTCATCGACGTACCCGTTGATGCGCCGCGCCAGCACGTCGATCTCGCCGCGCAGCTTCAACTGCTCCAGCGACTCACCCCACTCCGGGCGCGCTCCGGCGGCGGCCAGCTCGTAGCGCGAGACCAGGTCCTTCCACTGCGGGTGCTCGGCGACGATGTCCTGCACGATGCGCCGCACCAGCGGCAGGGCGCGGTTGGCCTGCTCCACGGTGAACACCTTGATGTCCGCCACGTCAGCGCGTCCCGGCGCCGCGGACCGGGCTCGTTCCCCGCGTCCCGCGCTCGCGAGCCGGCCCCGGCTGGCGATCCCCCCGTCCCCGCCCCGCCAGCGCCGCGTGACCCGCGCGGTAGCCCGCCTCGATGAACTCCCCGGTCCGGTCGAAGGCGAAGGTGCCGTACGGATCCACCTCCGGCTCCACCAGCACCAGGGGCGGCCGGCGCTCGGCCGACCTCCACGCCGCCACCGCGCGCGCGCGCTGGCTCGCCATCACGATCGCCATCGCGCGGTCGTGCGCCGCGAGCAGCGCCGGCCCGAGCGGGGTGAGTGCCGGGGGAGCGGCCGCCACCGGCCCCACGTCCACCGCCACCACCAGATCGGCGGCGATGGGGGCCGCGATCTCGAGCGGCAGCACCGCGAGCAGCCCGCCGTCGACGAAGCGGCGCCCGTCGATCGACACCGGCGGGAGGTACAGCGGCAGGGCCATCGACGCCATCACGGCCTCGACGACGGTGCAGTCGGTGCGGCCGCCTGCCCCGAACACCACCAGCTCACCCGCGTCCGCATCCACCGCCGCGATCCGCAGCGGGAGGCGCAGCGCCGCGAACGAGTGCGCCGGCAGCAGCCGCCGCAGCAACGCCCGCATCGGCTCCGGCCGCAGCACGCTGGGCGCGCCGAGGCCCCGTGCGAGCACCGACCAGCGGGCCAGCGACGCGAGCTCGTGCCGGCCGACGCTGAAGACCCGCGGCACGATCTCCTCGTAGGACAGGCCGGACGCCACCAGCGCTCCCACCAGCGCTCCGGCCGACGTGCCCACGATCTCCGACGGCGTGAGCCCCGCCTCGTCCATGGCGCGCAGCACGCCGACCTGCGCCATGGCCTTCATCCCGCCCCCGGACAGGACCAGGACGACCCGCTCGGGCTCGATCGTCACCGGGCCTCCCGCCGCTCGAGTGCCGCCACCCGCTGCGCCCTGCGCGCCTGCGCCTCGGCGAAGCGGCGCCGCTCCTCGTCGGTCTCCGGTGCCACCGGCGGAACCGACGCCGGCCGGCCCGCCTCGTCCAGGGCCACGAAGGTGAGGTAGCAGGTGTTGGTGTGCCGGCGCGCACCGGTGAGCAGGTTCTCCGCCTCCACCCGGACCCCGACCTCGATCGACGTGCGGTGCGCGTAGTTCACGCTGGCGTACATCGTCACCAGCTCGCCGAGGTGGATCGGCTGCCGGAAATCCACCCGGTCCACCGACGCCGTCACGCAGGTGCGCTGCGCGTGGCGCATCGCGCTCACCGCCCCGACCCGGTCGAGCATCCCCAGGATCACGCCGCCGTGCACGTTGCCGAGCAGATTCGCCATGTGCGGCATCATCACTTCGGCGATGGTCGTGTGCGAGAGGCGCGGCGCGCGGCCTTCCATCGCTCAGAAGTCCGCCGGCCGCAGGTACGACTCGCCGATCGCGGTCGGGCTGACCATCGCGACCGTCGGCAGGCGCCGCTTCCAGTGCGTCGAGGCCAGCCGGCGCGCGGTCACGCCGACCTCCTCCTCCGTGTATCCGACCCTCACGATCTCGGCCGGCTTCACGCCGGCCAGCAGCGCGGCGAGGATCCGGTCCGCCTTCAGGTACGAGACGCCGAGGTCGCCCTCGTCGGTCTGCCCGCGGATCAGGTCGGCGCTGGCCGGCTTGTCGATGATCGGCTCCGGCACGCCGAGGTGACGGGCCAGCGCCCAGACCTGGGTCTTGAACAGGTCGCCGAGGGGATTGATCGGGGGAGAATCGTCGGCGTGCCAGGTGAAGTACCCGAACAGCCGCTCGGTCTTGTTGCCCGTCCCCAGCGGCAGGGCATGCAGCTTGGAGGCTTGATCGAACAGCACGATCATCCGCACCCGGGCCATCACGTTGCCGCGGCGCGACGCGTCCGCATCCGGCTCCGCCTGGCCCACGTATCCGTCCACCGCCGCCGTGATGTCCACCGTGCGCGAGTGAATCCCGAGCGCGCGAGCCGCCAGCTGCGCATGCTCCAGGCTCTCGGGGCTCGAGGTCCGGTAGGGCAGCATGAACGCCCAGACGTTGTCCGCTCCGAGCGCGCGCGCGGCGAGGAATGCCGTCACCGCGCTGTCCACGCCCCCGCTCAGCCCGATCACGACCCGCTCGAACGCCCGCCGCTGCTTGACCTCTTCGCGCAGGAACTCCACCAGCCACCGTTCCACGAGCGCGCAGTCGATGGCCAACGGATCGGCCGGGGGAGCCGTGGCGTGCGCCGGGCCCGCGCCGCGGGTCGGCGGAGTGGCCGCGGCCCGCGGCCCGCCGCTTCCCTGCTCCCATTGGGCGCCCGACGTCACGCGCCCCTCCAGTGAGGCCAGCAGGTGCGGCAGGTGCGTTTCCAGGTCGGCCAGGAGGGGCTGGTCTGCACGCGCGCGCGCGATCTCCCCGAGATCCACCCGCGCCTCGATCAGCGCCTCGTCCCACAGCGGCCCCCGGACCACGACGTCGCCCCGCGGGGAAGCCACGACCGATCCTCCCGCGAAGCCCTTCCCTCCCTCGAACCCCACGAGCTGCGCCACCACCACCCACACCCCGTGCTCCTCGGCGACATCGCGCGCGATGCGCTCCCAGCGGGCGACGTTGGCCGGCTGCGACGGGCGCCCCTCCAGCGGCGCGGCGCCACGAGCCGGCGAGGCGGAGGGGATGATCACGAGCTGCGCCCCACGCAGGGCCGCGACCGTGGGCGTGAGGGAGTGCCAGGCGTCCTCGCAGATCAGGATGGCCGCTTTCCCCCATCTGGTGGCGAACGTGCCGACCTCGTGGCCCGCCTCGACGAACCGCTCCTCGTCGAACACTCCGTACGTGGGGAGGAAGACCTTGCGGTGCACGTGCAGGATCTTCGGGTCGCTCCCGAGCGAGGCGTACAGCGCGGAGTTGTACAGCCGGTCGCGCCACCGCTCGTAGAAGCCGAGGGCCACGTCCACGGGGGGGGCGCCCGCCAGTCGATGCTGCGCGACGAGATCGTCGAGGAGCGTGCCGGCCGTCACCGCGACGTCCCGCACCCCTCCCTCCACCAGGTACCCCGACATCGCCGCTTCCGGCAGGACCAGGAGGTCCGGCGCTTCCGGCCACTCGCCCAGCTGGGCGAGCAAGGTGCCGACGCGCTTGACGTTCCCGGCGTAGTCGCCCTTCGCAGGCTTGAACTGCCCCACTGCGACCCTGAGCATGGTGGGGGTAAGTATAGTGTCCCGCACCTCGGGCGCGAGGCGGAAGCAGCCGCCGTGACCAACCTCACCGACCGGTCGGCCGTATGTCCCCAATATCGGCGGCGATCCGTGCCGCCCGCCCGACCGCGACAGCCGGGAGAACCGCCACCATGACCCTCGACGCCGTGAGCCCCTCCACGACAGCCGGCGACCTTCCCACCCACGTGTACAACAAGCTGGAGGCCGCGATCATCGTCAGGGGGCTGGTGCAGCTGGTCCTGGACCAGGGACCGGTCGAGGTGCTTCTGCGGACGTGGTACCGCGAGGACGGCACGCACTATGTCGAGGCGCGGCGCCGCGACAGCGGGGAGCGGATGGTGGTCCGCCTGGACGAGGTCCGCGACGTGAGAGCGTACTAGGCCCCGGGCCCCCGCCCCGGTAGTATTCGGCAGAAGCTGCGCGGCCCCGGCCGCGGGGTGATGGAGTTCACCCGGAACCGCGAGTCGCTCGCTGATGACTCCTACCTGACACGTCGTGGGCGGGAGCTTCTTCTTTCATGCCTCTGTACGTCTGGGTCGCGATCGGCAGCGCCGCCGGAGGCGTCCTGCGCTTCCTGCTGGGCACCCTCATCCAGCAGAAGACCGGATCGACGTTCCCGGTAGGCACCCTCGCCATCAACGTGACGGGCTCGCTGGTGCTCGGCTTCGTGGTGCGTTACGCCTTGGCGACGCCGGCGATCGGCCCGGAGTTCCGGGCGCTGCTCACGGCTGGCCTGTGCGGCGGCTACACCACCTTCTCCACCTTCAGCTACGAGAGCGTTGCCCTGATCGAGGAGGGCGCCTACCATCGCGCCGCCTGGTACGTCGGCCTCAGCGTCGTATTGTCGCTGGCGGCGACGTTCATCGGGATCGGCCTGGCGAGGGAAGTGCTCAACTGGCGGCGGAGGCTCTAGCCCATGCACGGTTTCAAAGGCGAGCGCGTGCTCATGCGCATCCACATCGGCGAGCGGGACAAGTTCCACGGGAAGCCGCTCTACGAGGCCATCGTCGAGCTCCTGCGAGCCAGGCACTACGCCGGCGCCACGGTGTTTCGCGCCGTGATGGGCTTCGGCGCCACGGCGCACCTCCGGAGCGACCGGATCGAAGTGCTCTCGCTCGATCTGCCGATCGTCGTCGAGTGCGTCGAGACCGAGGAGAAGATCACCGCCATTCTCCCCGAAATCGACCAGATGATCGAGGGTGGTTTGATCACCCTGGAGCGGGCCAAGGTGATCATGTACCGGGCCAATCTGCCGCCCGAGCGCCGCGGCACCGGCTGGGAGATGGACATGAGCGGCCTGTGGGAGCCCGACGAGCCGAAGGCGAGCTGAGCGCCCCGGGCGCCCGGCGTCAGAACGTCGTGTAGACCAGCACCCCGGCGGCCGCTCCGGCCGCCGCAATCGCCGCCAGCGACACCGTGACGTAGCGCCGGAACCGCCCCGCGCCCATCCCCAAGCCGATCCCCAGCTTCACCAGCGTGTTCGTGACCGCTGCCACCGTCACCGCCGCCGCCGGCGTCTGCCAGCCGCCCGCGCCGGGGCCCAGGCGCGAGAAGGCGATCGTGACGGCGTCCACGTCCGCGACGGCCGAGAGTCCGGCGGCCGCGTACGTGCCGCCCGCACCGAAGTATGCGCCGGCCCCGTGAACCACCAGCAGCACCACGCCGTAGATCGCCGCGAAGCTCAGGGCCGCGATCACGCTGAACGGATTGCGGATCCTGGTGCCCGTTTCGTCCGCCTCGTCCGGCCGGCGCCGCGACAACACCCACGCCGCCACGAGACCGACCAGGGCCATCGCCCCGATGACGGGCAGCAGCCGCGGGAGGATGCCCGCATTCACCGCGCCCGCCAGCACCGCCATCCGGAGCGGCATGATCGACGAGGCGACCACCGCCGCCGTCGCGGCCGCCCGGCCCATCCGCTCGTCCGAACGCGATCGCTCGGCCATCGCCATCGTGACGGCCGTGCTCGACACCAGGCCGCCCACTGCACCCGTGACCTGCATGCCCCGCCGCTCCCCCAGCAGCCGCATCGCCACGAACCCCACGAACGACAGCGCCGTGACCAGCACCACCACCAGCCAGATCTCGCGGGGGTTCAGCACGTGCCACGGCCCGTAGCCACGGTTGGGCAGCACCGGCAGGACGATCACCGAGATCACCGCCAGCTCGAGGGCCGCGGTGAGCTCCTCGGGCGTGAGCGCCCGGGAAAACGCCTCCAGCTTGGGTTTGGCCACCAGCAGCACCGCGACCGCCACGCCCGAGGCGCCGGCGACCACCAGCTGCCCGGCACCCGCCAGGGCGCCCAGCAGGAAGGTCGCCACCGCCGCGACCTCGGTGGTGGCGCCGACGTCGCCGGTGGCCGAGGAGCGGACGTAGGACACCACGGCGATGGCGGCGATGGCCAGCAGGCTGACCGCCCCGAGCAGCGGGCCCACGCGATCCACCAGCAGGACCGGGATCGCCCCGGCGAGGGCGACCAGCGGAAACGTCCGCACGCCCGCGAATATCTGGCGCGCCTTCCGCACCTCCGCGCGCTCCCGATCGAGACCGATCAGCACGCCGATCATGAGCGCCACCAGCAGGCGCTCGAGCATCACCGCGGTAGGCTCGTTCATCGCGCCGCCTGGAGGGAGTCGAATACGCCTCCAACGAGCCACGCCCGGCCCTGATGCACGTTCGCCGTGACGCCCAGGGCCTTCAGAGCCGGGGGCGCCGCCGTCGCTCCGTACCAGCCGGCGAACACGGGGATCAGTCGCTGCTTGTCCACCAGCACGTCGCCGCGCTCTTCGACCGGCGCGTCGGCCACCATCGCGCCACCCACGGGCCGCTCGGCTTCGCGAACAGAACGCCAGCTGACGATCCAGCAGCCGTGTCCCGCGACCACCGTGTCGCGCAGATCGCGGTACGTGGTCACGACCCGGCCACGCGCCCCTCCGGGCCGGGGCAGGTCGTCGAATGCCAGCGTGTCGACCCACTCGTGGCCTTTGGGCGGCCACCACACCGGCAGCCGGGGAATCACGTGCCGCAGCTCCAGCGGCAGGCTGGACGGAAGCGCTCCCGCACACTCCGGAACGGTCGGGTCGCACGCCGGCTCGACGCGCTCGAACGCCCCGAGCCGCGTGAGCCGCAGGTAGTAGCGCAGCGTGTCCTCGGCGTTCAACCGACCCCCGGTCGGCGACGCGCCAGGCGCGGACATCCGCTTCGCAAGGCTGTCGTGCCACACCAGGTAGCTGTCGTCCCGCACCGTGAACAGCAGCAGCCTGGTTTCCTCGTAACGCATCACCACCTGCGTGTCGCGCACCGTCTCGCCGACGAACTGCACTCGGTAGCTGAACCGGTCCGGCCAGGCGTAGCTGGTCGGATTAGGGGCGCGAGCGGACTCGTTGGTGCACGCAACGAGCACAACCGCGACAAAGCGGCCCAGGAACCAAGCTGTTGAGCGACTAGTCAGTATCATGGCACTGTCGCGATAGTTTGATGAGCTGGTCACGCACCTCAGGCGCCGGGCGCGGTGCTGGCCGCGGAAACAGAACGGGGCCGGTAGCCTGGGAGGCCGCCAACCCCGTCACCGTTCCCGGATCGCTGTCCGGGCCTGCTTCCGCACGGCCCACCGGGCGGCGGGCCAGATCGTCAAGAGGAACGTTCTGCTTGCGGAACCGGGACGCTGTTTCATCGTCCCACTCTCGCTTACGCACGACGCCGGCGGATCGTTTCAGTGCCGAGGCGCCGCCTGCACGGGCGCCGTCACGGGCCTTGCCGAATCCGCACGCACGCGCACCGTGTCACTCCCCATCCCCGAGGTGTGGACCGGCGCGATGGGCTGAACCGCCGGGACACCGCTGCCCATGCCGCCGACCCAGCGCCCGACCAGCAGTGATGCCGCCGCGAGCACCACCACGGCAACCGCCTGTGCAATGCGCTTGCGCGTGGACGGGACCATCTGGCGCAGGCGGATGTTCTCGCGCCTGAGGTCGAGCTTCTCGATGGCCCGCTCGACCGTCGCGACGAGGTGCGGCAGGTCCACGGGCTTGGTCAGGAAGTTCTCGGCCCCCAGCTGCATCGCGCGCACGGCGGTGGGAATGTCGCCGTACCCGGTCAGCAGAATCACCATCGCCTTCCTGTCCCGCATGATCTCCAGCACCTGCATCCCGTCGATGTCCGGAAGTCTCAGGTCCAGGATGGTCACGTCCGGATTCTGCGACTTGAATCCGTCGAGTCCCTGCTTGCCCGTACCCGCGCGAACGACCTCGTAGCCAAGGCGAGCGAAATACTCGCTCAAGCCCTTGAGCACCGCCTCGTCGTCGTCCACGACCAGGATGCGCCGGCCTTCGCCGCTCGCGAACTGCTCGTAGTCGGCCATGGGCGTCAACATAGGGCGGCCCTGTCCACTCCGCCAGTTTCGCTGCGCGCCGTCGCCCGCGCCGGCGCCGTTCCCGCCACCAGATTGGCGCGCCGGGCCGCGATGCTGCAGTTTCCCCCAGGCTTCGGACCGCGGCGCTCCCCCGCGGACCGACGGAGTTGCTGTCGCTGGTACGCCGATTGCTGAGAACCCCGGTGTACCGCCGGATTCGGTTCTTGAGGAGGAGCACATGTCTGCACCGTCCACGCGCTTCGCGCGCGCCGCTCTGTTCACCGCCCTGATGGCCGCCCCGACCGCCTTGTTCGCGTACGGCATCTGGATCCACTCCATCGTCCCGGTCGAGGCCCTCAAGGACTTCAAGTCCCCGGTCGCCCCGGCGATTCGCACCCAGCAGGCCTCGGGGGCGACCGACGCGGACGTCGCGGCGTTCCGGCGCTGGTTTTACGACCGCGCCTTCGCGGTGAAGAACGCCGCGGTCCACCGCGAGTGGGTCAAGCGCTATCCGACCCCGGCATCGTTCGACGCCACGGCCTTCAAGACGCTCTTCATGATGAACCCCCAGGCCCAGGTGCTCGGCGTCGACTCGTTCGCCGCAGTGTACCGTGCGCGGGCCCGGGCGGACGTCGCGCTGGACCCGACCACGCCTTACGTACCCGGCCAGAAGGTGACCATCGCGGCCGCGCTCGAGATGGGCTCGGTGTATCCGGACATCGACCGGCGTAACCAGGACCGGCTGTTCCGCTCGCCCGACGGGCACGTGGTGCTGACGGCGAAGGGCGACACCGTGCCGATGGACCCGATGACCCTGAACTGGGGGCGCCTGACGGGCCTGTCGAGCCAGGCGCACGCCCACCTCGGCCTGAACCACGAACGCCACTCGAGCGATCCGGGCACGCTGTCGATAGCGCCCTGGAACTTCGTCGTGGCCTTGGGCTACCCGACCGACTCGGTGGAATCGTACGCCGAGAACAACGCCCAGCTCTACACCGACCTGAGTTACCTCGCGATGCTGAAGGGCGGCAGCGGCAGCGAGCTGCTGAGCTACTTCTACGCCGGCAACGCGATGCACTACATCGCCGACGTCGGCAACCAGATTCACACCCTGCAGGCCGGCATCGAGAAGTTCTACTCCGACGCCACCTGGGACTACTGGAAGAGCCGCCTGGCGACCGTGTTCGGCCTGTTCGGGAGCACGCCGTCGCGCAACAGCATCGGGATCGACATCCTCACCAACCACCACACCCTGTCGGAGAAGCTGTTCCAGGTGGAGCTGCAGCAGGCCTGGCGCCTCGACTCGGCCGGCAGGAAGGACTCCATCCCCGCCTCGATGCGCAGCGCTCTGGACGAGCTGCGGACGGGCGATCCGCAGTTCAAGCGGGTGCTCGACGCGCTGGTGCTCTCCAACGCGAAGAAGACCTGGTATCCGCCGTTCGGCGAGCTGATCTCCCACACGGTCATCGACTCGAGCTACCAGGAAGGCGCGACGCTCTACCGCCTGACCCGCGAGTTCGCGGTGCCCGAGCTGCACAAGCTCGGCGTGGTGATCGACTTCGACACCATCCCCGACAGCCGGGTGTGGAGCTACGTACAGGATCGGAGCGACCCGGCAATCCGCGCCGCGGTCGACACCTTCAACATCATCGAGGGCCGAGGCCTCGCACGGGTGCACGACGCGCTGAACTGGTGGTGGGACCGCTACCTCTTCTACGGCCGGACGGCGGCTGGCGACAAGAGTCGCCTGGTCGACGGCCTGGTCGAGCGCCTGGTCGTCAATCAGCTCAATTACCTGTTCGCCGCGGACCAGCGGCGCGAGGACTACATCAACACCCACGGGGGACTGAAGCGGTAGGGACGTGAGCGCCCCGCCAGTCCTTCCGGAGCTCGACCGCCTCGGCCTGGCGCGCGCGCTCGAGCAGCAGCTCACCGGTGAGGTGGAGATCACGCTGTCGCTGCCCCCCCATCCCCACGACGAGGAAGGGATGGGGGCGGCGCGACGAGCGGCGGCGCTGGTGGGCGAGCTGGCGGCCCTGTCTCGCAAGCTGCGGGTCGTCACGGTCCCGGGCCCCCTCCTGCCCGACCTGGTCGACGACATGCCGCCCATCATCACGTTGAAAGGGGCGGCGCTCGGCGGGATCCACTTCGCCGGCACGCCGGCAGGCTACGAAGTCCCCATCCTCGTGACCGCCATCATCGACGTCTCCCGCGGCGAGACGGGCCTCGCCCCCGCCACCGTGAAGGTCCTCTCCGAGCTGCGGAACCCCGTGGCGGTGCGGATGCTGGTCAGCGCCACCTGCGCCACCTGCGGCGCCGACGCCAGGCTGGCGCTCCAGATGGCGATCGCCAGCGTCCACGTCGACGCCTGGGTGCTCGACGCCGCGCAGGTGCCGCGGCTCGCGAAGCGGATCGGCGGGACCAGCCTGCCCTCCGCGCTGATCAACGACATCTGCTGGGTTCCCGGCGCCCAGCCCGAGCTGGCCCTCCTGGCGAGAGTCCTGTTCGCGGGCACGTGAAGCTGCCGCTGGTCATCGACACCGACCCCGGCATCGACGACGCGCTGGCCCTGATGCTGGCCGCGCGCGCCGATCGCTCGCGCCTGCTGGCCGTCTCGATCACGTACGGCAACACCACGCTGGACCGCGCCACGAGGAACGCCCGGATCGTGCTGGCGCGCACCGCCCGCCCCGTACCCGTCTTTCCCGGTGCCGATCGCCCCCTGGCGCGCGCCCTGGTAACCGCCAAGGAAACCCACGGCGGCGAGGGCCTCGGCGACAACGAAGCTCCCGCCCCCGAGCCCGTGGCTCCGTCGCAGACGAGCATTCTCGACGCCCTGCGCGCGGCCGGGGAGCCCGCGACGCTGGTCACGCTGGGACCGCTCACCAACCTCGCGCTCGCGTTGCGCCACGACGCCGCGTTCGTGCGCTCGCGCGTCGTCCGTCACGTCGCGATGGCCGGGAACATCGCCGCCGCGGGGAACTCCGGCGGACTGGCCGAATTCAACGTGTGGTGCGACCCCGAGGCAGCCGCGGAGGTCCTCGCCGCGGGTCTCGGAACCGAGCTCGTGGGCCTGGACGTGACGCGCCGGCTCGTCATCACGGCGCCGGCCGTCGAGCGCCTGGCCGCGGCCACCGATCCGCAGGCCCAGTGGCTCGGCCGCCTCCTGGGCTTCTACGTCCGGTTCCACCACCATTTCGAGGGGTTGCCGGGCGCGGTCATCAACGACCCGCTGGCGGTGGCCCTGGCGCTGGAGCCGGCCTGGGGACGCGCCGAGAGGATGCACCTCCGCGTCAACTTGGCGGCGGAGGCCGGTCGCGGGGAGATTACCGCCGGGGCTTCTTCGGCCCCGTCGCTCGCCGTCTACCGGGACGTTTCCCTTCCCGCCGTCCACGCCCTTCTCCTGCGGCATCTGTTCGGCGCGTGGCTTACGGAGAGCGATTTCCTGCCCTAGTTTCTCGGGTATGACCATGCCCGAGGCCGCTACGCCCAGGGTCGCCATCATCGGCGCCGGTGCCATCGGCCGCGGCTGGGCCGCCCTGTGCGCGTCGTCCGGATGGACGTGCGCCGTGTTCGATACCGACACCCGCAGCATCGATCGGATCAGCGAGGCCATCCACCGGCGCGCCCGCTCGCTGGCCGGCATGGGACGCGCGAATCCGGACACGGTCGAGCTGGGCCTCAAGCGCTTTCGGGTGGGGCGCTCGCTGCTGCAGGCGTGCAGCGACGCGGACTGGGTCATCGAGTCGGTCCCGGAGGACCTCCATACCAAGCAGCGGGTCTTCGAGAACCTGGGCCACGTGGCCCGGCCCGGGGCGATCATCACCTCCTCTTCCAGCGGGCTGCCCATCACGGCGATCGCTGCCCACGCGCGCGACCAGCAATGCTGCCTCGTGGCGCACCCTCTCAACCCGCCCGAGCTGATACCGCTGGTTGAGGTGGTACCGGGGAAGTTCACGGCGGGACCCGCGGTCGAGAGCGTCCGCGAGTGGCTCCGCGCCCTCAACCGCATCCCGATCGTCCTCAAGCGCGAGGTTCCCGGCAACGCCGTGGGCCGGATCGCGGCCGCGGTGTGGCGGGAGTGCATCGATCTGGTGCTCTCCGGGGTGATCGACGTGGACGACATCGACCGCGCGGTCTCACTCGGCCCCGGACTGGGCTGGGCGGCCGCGGGTCCGCATCTCACCTACCACCTCGGCGCCGGCGACGGCGGCGTCAAGGCGTTTCTGGAGCAACTGCTCGTGTCGTTCGAGGGCTGGTGGGGGAGTCTCGCCCACTGGACCAGGCTCGAGCCGGAGCAGATCCAGGCCCTGACCAACCAGATCGAGCGCGCCTACGGCGCCAAGCTGGACGAGATCGGGGACGCGCGTGACCGGCGGCTGGCGGCGCTCCTCGCGGGTTTGGAGCGCTCCCGGAAGTCCCTGGGCTCCTGAGCGAACCTCCGCGCAGCTTCAGATCGCGGCCGTCATCCGGAGCTGGTGCAGGACGCGCTCGGTCAGGCCCCAGATCGTGTAGCCTGCCACCACGATCGATTCGAACTCACGGGTCTCGCGTGGGAGTGCGAGACGGAAGGGCCGGCGCAGCGAAGGGTCGAACAGGTCCTTCACCTTGAGCCAGACCGTTTCCTCGGCTTCGGGACCCGGCTTCGCCGGCAGCTCCCGCTCCACCCGAAAGACGTACGGGGTCACCACCAACGGCGGCAGGTAGGGCGTCCGCGGGCTGACATCGTCCAGGACGCCCAGCCGGGCACCCGCCGCGCCCAGCACGATGCCCGTTTCCTCTTCCGTCTCACGCAGCGCCGTGGCTTCGAGCGTGTCGTCTCCTGCCGCGCTGAAGCCGCCCGGCAAGGCCATCTGGCCCGACCAGGGATCGCCGACGCGCTCCTTCCGCTTGATGAACAGGATGGCGGCCTCGGCGCCCGCCGTGATCAGCACCGCGACCGCGGCGCGCCGCGCGCCGGGCCGGTCGACGCGCACGGGCTCCCGCGACGCCAGGGCGGCGCCCAGGCGTTCAACGAAGTCGTTCAGCGTCCGCGGAGGCACCGGAGGGGGCGCTCGAGAGACGGCACTATGGGATCTCACAGTCTCGAGGTGTGATCCACCTTACACTCGAGTCCAAGTATCGGCGTCGTCCGGCTGCGGGACAAGTTTCCGCGAAACGTTCCCTCTTGCGCGACTGTTTAGATTTGTAGGAACCCAGTCCGGGAGGGCGTATCCGCATCTTCGGTGTCAGCCTGTTGGCGGTCGCAGTTCTGGCTGCGGCCGGCCTGCTGTGGAAGCGGCGTCGTGAAGAACTGCTTGCCCGCGTCTCCTTGCCGGAAGACCGGGACCTCGAGGAGTTGAGGGAAGCGGGCTTCTAGGCGCTGTCGTGTCCACGCAGACGTCGGCGGCCCGGGTCCCTGCCCGGGCCGCCTCGCGTTTCAGCTCAGGACAATGCGGCCGCGAAGAACTCGACCGTGCGCGAGAGAACGCGGTCGAACTCCGGGCTGTCGCCGGCCCAAGGATGCCGCACGCCGAAGGTATGACCCGTCCCCTCCACCAGCATCAGCTCGCCGCGCCCCGCTCCCGACCGTGACGCCGCTTGCAGCCTCCGGCCGTCTTCAACCGGCACCGACTCGTCGTCGGCGCCGTGCACGATGAGCCACGGGACCGTGATCCTGGCCGCGGCATCGACGATGGCGAGTGACCCGGCCTGGTTGGCCTCGAGGTCGTCCAGCATGTCCCGGAAGACCGGCAGCACCTGGCCAGTTCTGAGATTCACGACCTCGAGTCTGCCTTCCCGACGCCACGCCTCGAGCTCCTGTTCCGGCCAGCGGAGGTAGCGACACACGGCGGCCCAGGTGACCAGCGCTTTCACCCGCCCGTCGCGCGCCGCTTGCAGCACCGCGGTGCCGCCGCCCCGGCTGTGGCCCAGCAGGCCCACCCACGACGCCCCTCCGTCCGTCACCCAGTCGACGACCGTCGCGAGGTCGGCGAGGTCGCCGCTGATGGTCTGGTGGCCCCAGCGATCCAGCTCGTCGAAGGACTGTCCGTCCTTTCCGACGCCGCTACCCGAGAAATTGAAGGACACGGCCGTGAAACCGGCGAGGGCCAGGCGCCCGGCCACGTGGGGGAAGAACCCCCAGTCCTTGAAGCCCTTGAAGCCGTGGCAGACGACGATCGCCGGCCTCGCCTCGCCCGGCCGGGCCCCGCTCCGCACGTCCAGGCGGAGGGGACCTCCGTCGCAGCCGACGAGGCGCACGGACGCTAGCCGGGGGGTGCCCACCGGACTAACTTCCCTGCCCGGTGGCTACCCATCCCCTGCGGACGTCAGCCCCTTCCCTCGTCGTCGTCGGGCGGCGCATCGGCTCGTTGCGGGATGGCCTCGTGGCCAAGTGGTCCCGGTTCCTCGAGGAACGGCAGACGGGAACCGTCCTGCTGGGCCTTCCGGCGACCGAGCGTCTCCTCAAGATCATCGTGGATCTCCTGGCCCACATGAGCGGCCCCCTGCGGCGCGAGGCGGACGAGACCTGGTTCGCCGCGACCGAGCTCTACGGCCGGCTCGCGGCGGTGCGGGGTCTGTCGGCAGGCGAGGTGGTCGAGGAGCTGCAGTACCTCCGGGAGCTCCTGACCCGCGACCTGGCGGACCTCTTCGTCGCCCTGCCCGCCCGGCAGCAGCTCCCGACGCTGCTGCGCGTCAACCGGGTGCTGGACCGCGGCGTGGCCAACGCCGTCGTCGGGTACACCGACGCGCTGGTGGCCACGATGTTCAGCCGAGAGGGTGTGCCCGTGCCGACCACCGACCACGTCCAGGAGCTGCTCGCGCAGCTGGACGGCATCGAGGCCGAGCTGAGGATGCTCGGCGACCGCTCAGCCCGCTGACACCTCTTCGCCCCCGTCCACGTTGATCACGTTTCCCGTCAGCCAGCCGGCGTTGGGGCTGCACAGGGCCACGAGCGCGCCCGCTACGTCGCGGGGCGTGGTGAGCCGTTTGGACGGGTTCTTGCGCGCGGCCCCCTCGAACAGTTTGTCGCTGCCGGGGATCTTCCGAGCAGCAGGCGTGTCCGTCACGCCGGCCCGGATGGCGTTGACCGCGATCCCGTGCGGAGCCAGCTCATAGGCCAGCTGGCGGGTGTGCGACTCCAGGGCGGCCTTGGCCGCGGACACCGCGCCGTAGAAGGCGATAGCGCGCGTGGAGCCCGACGACGTCATCGAGAAGATGCGGGCGCCCTTCGCGAGGAGCCCGCGCCGGAATGTCTCCTGGGTCCAGTAGACCAGGCTGTGCGCCATCACGGTCAGCGTCATGTCCATCTGCTGCTCGTTCACCGCGTCGTCGCCGACGAACGCCTTCAGCGCGCCGAACGCGAGCGAGTGCAGCACCACCCCCACGTCGGCGTGCTCGGCCTGGAGACAGTCCAGCACCTCGGCGCGCTTTTCCGGGTCGGCGGCGTTGACGTTGAAGAACAGCGCCCTGCGACCGAGCTTCTCGATCGCCGATTTCACCGCCTCGACCTGCGGCAGCGAGGCCTTCCGGTCGAGGTGGACGCCGCAGATCTCGTAGCCGGCGCCCGCGAGCGCGATCCCGCACTCGGCCCCGAAGCCGCTGGACACGCCCAGGATCAACGCCCAGCGCGGGGCGCCCTGTGCATTCGACACCGTGGAGACTCCCGGTTGGAGTGCCGTGAATCTCGCATTCGAGGCGGCCCCGGAGCAATCCTCCGGCCCCGGGCGCCGGACCGCCGATGACCGCACACACCGACTACCTGTGGTTCAAGACGAAGCAGCGCCAGGAGATCATCGACATCACCGACGACGTCGCGCGCGCAGTCCAGAAGAGCGGCATCGCGGAGGGCTTCGTCCTGGTCTCCGCGATGCACATCACGGCTTCCGTGTTCGTCAACGACCACGAGAGCGGGCTGTGGCGGGACATTCTCCATTGGCTCGAGCACACGGTGGCCCCCTGGGAACCCGGCCGCTACCACCACAACGAGACCGGAGAGGACAACGCCGCCGCCCACCTCAGGAGCCTCACGGTGGGCCACGAGGTCATCGTTCCCGTCACCGGGGGGCAGTTGGACCTCGGCCCGTGGCAGCGGATCTTCTACGGGGAGTGGGACGGCCAGCGGAAGAAGCGGGTCGTGATCAAGATCCTGGGTGAGAAGTGAGAGGCAAGGACGTGAGAAGTCGTGAGAGGTGAGAGGGGCCTTTCGCTTCTCACTTCTCACGGCCAACCTCTCACAGAACTGTCGTTATGGTGTCCCCACGCTGTCAGATTCGTTCGGGGGTTCAATGACCGACGTGACGCACACCGAGCCGGGCTGGTTCCACCCCTCCCGGGGGGCCTACCGCTACACGGTGCTGCTGTTCGTGGGGCTGCTGCCATTCGGCAGCTACTTCGCGTACGACAGCATCGGGGCCATGGCCACCACGCTGATGAAGGCGTGGCACACCGACCAGAGCGCGATCGGCGGCCTGTACACGATCTACAGCATCGCGGCGATCATCTGCGTCTTTCTCGCCGGGCTGATGATCGACCGCATCGGGACCCGTCTGGCCAGCCTCATCCTGTCGGGCCTGGTGGTGGCGGGGGCCTGTATCGTGGCGCTCGCCCCGAGCATCACCGTCGCGGCGGCCGGCCGGTTCGTCTTCGGCGCGGGCTCCGAGTCCCTGATCGTGGCGCAGAGCGCGATCCTGGCCCGCTGGTTCCGGGGCAAGGAGCTGGCGCTGTCCTTCGGCGTCACGCTCGCCATCATGCGCCTCGGGACGCTGTTCAGCTTCAACGGGATCTCGTCGGTCGCGAGCCGGTTCGGCGTCGACGCCGCGTTGTGGGTGGCGGCCGGGCTGTGCGCCTTCAGCCTGCTGTGCAACCTCGTCTATTTCGCGCTGGACCGTCACGGCGAGCGCGCCCTCAGCCTCGCGGAGGCCGGTGCCGGCGACAAGATCGTGTTCGCGGACGTCAAGAAGTTCGGTGCGTCGTACTGGTACGTGGTGGCACTGTGCGCGACGTTCTACTCGGCGATCTTCCCGTTCACCGCGTTGTCGACCGACTTCTTCCACGAGAAGTGGGGCCTTCCACTCACCGTGGACAGCGGCGGCAGCTTCCTGGGCGCCGTGTTCAACGACTTCGCGCACATGTTCTCGACTGCCGGCGGCACGACTTCGATCATCATCTTCGCTTCGATGTGCCTGGCGGCGTTCGCCGGCGGCCTGGTGGACCGGGTCGGACGCCGGGCGTCGCTGATGGTGCTGGGCGCGCTGCTGATGATCCCCTGCTACCTGGTGCTCGGCTTCACGATGGCGCCGCCCTACCTGCCGATGATCCTCCTGGGAGCGGCCTTCGTCCTGGTGCCGGCGGCGATGTGGCCGTCGGTGCCGCTCATCGTGGAGAAGAACGTCACCGGCACGGCGTTCGGGCTGATGACGATGATCCAGAACGCCGGCCTCGCGCTGTTCCCCTACGTCAACGGCAGGCTCCGGGTGGCGACGCACTCCTACACGGCGAGCATGGTGATGTTCGCGTCGCTCGGCGCCGTGGGCTTCGTCTTCGCGCTCCTGCTGCTGCGGGCCGACCGCCGGGAGGGCGGGGCGCTGGAGCGGGGCGCGGCGAAGGCCTAGGCCGCTCCGCGCGCGGCGCCGGGCCCGCGCAACGATTCGCCCCGTCGTGCAACGGCCGGTGACTCACGCCGGCCGTTGTCCTTGCCATCGTGTGCGCCGTTTCCGTCGGAGCGCACCGCGTGGCTGTCACGCCGCAACTGCTCGCTCGTCTCGGCTCCCTCGACGACCTCCTCGAGCTGGCCGCCGCCCTGGGCTACGAGCCCGGCGGCGACGAGCTCAATACGGTGGCGCGCCGCAGGCTCGGCCTGGACGGCGCCGCCCTCGGCACCCGGCGCGCCGCGATCGTCGGGCGACACGGCACCTACCAGCTCTACGGACTCGTGGCGACGGGTCCGACGCGCTCGCAGGTGGCCGCGGCGACCGAGCGCCTGGCGCGCGCCACCCCGGGCAGCCACCAGCTGCTCTTGGTGCTCGACGCGCCCGCCACGACGCTCGCGGTGGCGGCCGTCGCGCCGCGCCACGACACCGTCGCGGCGCGGCAACTGCGCATCGCGCTGCAACAGCCGAGCCCCGTCTCGGCCGAGATCCTCGGCGGGCTCGCCGTCCGTCCCCGGGACAGCGCGACCACGCTCGCGGTGCGTGCCACGGGCGTCCTCGAGGAGGAGGGGCTCACGCGACGGTTCTTTCGCGACTTTTCGCGGTTTCACGCCGTGGCAGCGGCGCGCTTGACCGGGATGCCGCGGTGCACCGAAGGGGAGCGATCCGACCTGGCCCTCGTGATCCTCACGCGGGTCCTGTTTCTCTACTTCGTGCAGAGCCGGGGGTGGCTCGCCGGCCGCAGCGACTTCCTACCGTCGCTTCTCGACACAGCGCTCGGTCGCGGCCACCCCTTCCACCGCACCGTCTTCGAGCCGCTCTGCTTCGGTGCGCTGAACGCGCCTCCCGAGCGGAGGACCCGCGCCGCGCGGCTCCTCGGCGATCTTCCTTTCCTCAACGGCGGCCTGTTCGAGCGTCACGCCATCGAGCGCCGGTTTCCGGCGGCGACGCTCGACAACGCCACGTGGCGGGCGTTGTTTGACGAGCTGTTCGAGCGCTTCCACTTCACGGTGCGGGAGCGCGACGACGCCGACGCGGTGGACCCCGAGATGCTCGGCCGCGTCTTCGAGGGCCTGATGGTCCGCGAGCGGCGGCGGCACCAGGGCACCTACTTCACTCCGCGGCACCTCCTCCAGGATACGGTCGGGCGCGCGCTCGACGCAGCCTTCCCCGCCCCCGATCCCGAGCGTGTCAGGCGCCTGCGCGTGCTCGATCCCGCCGTAGGCTCCGGGGCTTTCCTGCTCGAGGTGCTCCGACGGCTCGAGCGCGCGCGGGGGCCGCTGGTTGCCGGCGAGCGTCCGGCCGACCGCCGCCGATCCATCGTGCGCGACAACCTGTTCGGCGTGGACCTGGACCCGATGGCGGTGCGGCTGGCCGAGCTGCGCCTGTGGCTCGCCCTGCTGGTGGACGACGACGCCCGCCTCGAGGAAGTCGCGCCCCTGCCGAACCTCGACCAGAACCTGCGCCAGGGCGACAGCCTGCTGTCGCCGCTCGAGGCGGCACGCGGGCTGTCGAGTCCTGCCGTCGCCCGGGTGCGGGCGGTCGCCGAGCGGCACGTCGCGTACTTTGGTGCATTCGGCCGGGACAAGGCGGCTCTGGCCCGCGCCATCCGCGCCGACGAGCGCGGCCTCGCGCTCGAGGCGGCCGACGCCGGCATCGCCTCGCTCACGTCCCGGCTGGCCGACGCCGCGGCCGGCTCCGGCAGGGACCTGTTCGGCCGCCGGCCACGGCGCACGGCGGGTATGGCCCGCCGGGTCGCAGTCTGGCGCCGCGAGCGGCGGGAGCTGATCACGGCGCGGCGGCGCATTGCTTCCGACGACGTGCTGCCCTTCTTCGCGTACGAGATTCACTTCGCACCGGTCATGGCGGAGGGCGGCTTCGACCTCGTCGTCGGCAACCCGCCCTGGATACGCGGAGAGCGGCTCCAGCTTTCCACGCGCAAGGCCCTGGCGCGCCGCTACCTGGCGTTCCGCGCCGGCGCGGAGCGCAAGGGCTTCGCGCATCTCCCCGATCTGTCGGTCGCGTTCGTCGAGCGCGCACTGGACCTCGCGAAGACGGGCGGCGTGGTGAGCTTCCTGCTTCCGAGCAAACTGCTCCGCGCCGGCTACGCGGGGCCGCTGCGGGCCCTGATCCGCCGCACGGCGCAGGTTGCGGCGGTGGCCGACCTGTCGCACGACGCCGACACGGGCTTCGCCGCCACCGTCTTTCCGATGGTGATGGTGCTCCGGAAGGGCTCCGCCACGACCGACGCGCCCGCGCAGGTGAGCCTCGCGAGCGCCTCCGGCAAGGTCGTGTGCGGCGTCACGACGCAGCGTGACCTCGGCCTGGACGAAGACGCCCCCGGTTCTCCGTGGCTGGCGCTCCCGGCCGACGTCACGCGCGCCGTCCGCCAGGCGCTCGGCGCCGGTCCCAGGCTCGGCGCCTGCTTCAGACCGCTGCTCGGCGTGAAGACCGGCGCCAACGAGGTCTTCCTGCGATCCCTGCCCCGCGCGGACGAGCTCCCGCGCTCCTGCCGCCGGCTGGCGGTGCTGGGCCGCGACGTCTCGCCGTTCGCGGCCCACCCGAGCCACTGGGTGCTCGCCGCCATCGACGCCCGGGGCGCGCCGCTCGAGCGCCCGCCCGACGAGGTGGTCGCGTTCCTGGCGCCCTTCGCCCCCCGCCTGGCGCGCCGGTCCGATGCGCGCGACGCCCCACCGTGGGCGCTGTTCAGGACCGACCTGTTGCGCGGTCCCTGGCTGGTGATCTGGCGCGACATCGCGCCGCGCCTGGAGGCCGCGCCACTGTGTCGCGGCGCGCCCGACTCCCCGGTCCCACTCAATACCTGCTACGGCGTCGCCGTCGCCGACGCCTACACCGCTTGCTGGCTCGCGGCGTACCTCAACAGCGGACCCATTCGCGACCTCGCCGCCGCCATGGCCGAACGCGCCAGCGGCGGGGCGTACCGGTTCAGCGCCACCACGGTCGGCGCCCTTCCACTGCCGTCCGATCCGCAAGGCCGGGCCGTCCGGATCCTGGCGGACATCGGGGCGACGGCGATGGGCGGCGGGAGTTGGGAGGCCAATGACCTCGACGCACCTGCCACTCTCGCGCTCGGCCTTGCCTCCGACGTCTCGGCGCAGCTCAAGTACCTGGGCGACACTCTGCGCCGAGACGCTGGCAGGCATTGCTGATCCCCTCTTCCCGGCGCTGACCCTCGCCGCCACCGTGCCCCCCGGCGAGGCCGCGCGGGTCGTGCTCGCGGGCCTGCTGGAGCCGGTGGACACGCCGCTGCCGGCTGGCGCGTTGCCGGGCTGGCTCCTGCCGCACCAGGCCGACGCCGTGCGCCGCTGCGAGGCGATTCTGGGCCGCTTCGGCGGCGTCCTCCTGGCCGATGGAGTCGGCCTGGGCAAGACGTTCGTCGCGCTCGCGCTCGCGGCGCTCGAGCGGACGCACGGCAGGGACGCCGTGGCGGTAGTGCCTGCTGCACTGCGGCCGGAATGGCTGCAGGCGATGGACGACACCGGGATCCGGATCCCGGTTCTCACTCACACCCGCCTCGCGCGGAAGGTGCCCGCACTCGGCGAGCACGTCACCCTGCTGCTCGTGGACGAAGCCCACGCCTTTCGCAATCCGGCGACCCGCCGGTACGCGGGCCTCGCCGACCTGGCCGCGGGCCGGCGGCTGGCGTTGCTGACCGCGACACCGTTCAACAACTCCCCGGCCGACCTCGCGGCGCTGGTACAGCTGTTCTCGGGGCGCGACCGGTTCCGCGAGTTCGGGGTCGCCGATCTTCCCGCCGCGCTCGTCGCCCGGGACAACCGAGCCGCGCTCGCGCTGGCCGCCATGTCCGTCTGCCGCTCGCGCCGCCTGGTTCAAGCACGCTTCCCCGCGCTCCGCGCCGCCTTTCCCTCGCGCCGCCTCGCGCCGGCCGCCGAGTACGACCTGGCGACCGCTTACGGCGGCATGCTCGAGCCCCTGTTGGCCGCGCTCGCCCGCGTGGCGCAAACGGCACCCGACCTCGATCGCGGTGCCGCGCTGCTTCACCTCGCCCTGGTTCGCCGACTCGAGTCGAGCCGCGCCGCCCTGCAGCGCAGCCTGCGCCGCCACCGCGACTTCGTCGCGGAATGGTCGGCCGCGGCGGCCGCGGGCAGCCGCATCTCGCGCCGCAGCTTTCGCGCGATGTTTCCCCGCCACGACGCAGACGACACCCAGCTCTCCCTCCTCCCATACCTGCTCGGCGAGCCGCAGGCCGTTTCGGCGGCCGACCTCGCGGAACACCGCGCCGCACTGGAACGCGCGCTCGAGATCACGGACGCCGCCGCCAACGGGAGCGACCCCAAGCTCGACGCGCTCGAGCGGCTGCTCGCAAGCGAGTTGGCGGAGCGGCGCGCCATCGTGTTCACGGAGTACCGCGACACGGCGTTGTACGTGGCCGCCCGGCTGCGGCGACGCTTCCGCGTCCTGGCGGTGACGGGGAGCGCGGCCTGGGCGGGGCGGGACCGGCTCACCAGACGCGAGGCATTGGATGCCTTCGCGCCTGTTTCCCGGCGCGCGCGCGCCAGGCCGCTGCTCGAGGCCCGCGTGCTCGTCGCGACCGACGTCGCGAGCGAGGGAATGAACCTCCAGGACGCCTCCGCGGTCGTGAACTACGATCTCCCGTGGAACCCGGTCCGGGTCATGCAGCGCATCGGCCGCGTCGACCGCCTCGGCGCCCTGCACCCCGACGTGGTGCTGGCCCACCTGCTGCCGGCAGGAGGTCTCCGCCAGCTCACCGGCGTGCTGCGCGCACTGCGAGCCAAGCTGGACGCCGGACCGAGTCTCCTGGGCGTCGAACCCGATCCGCTGGCAGCGCTCTGGTGGGTGGGCGGGAGGCCACCCGTCGTCTCGGATCTCGAGGCCGAAAGCTGGCGACTGATCGAGCCGTTCGAGGCCGCCGATCGGTGGCGCGCGACCCTCGGACCGGCGCCACCACCCAGGCCCGCGCGCCCACTCATCGCGGCGGGCCTCGCGGCGGACCAGGCTTCGCCTGCCGTCGGACTGCTGCTGGCCCTCGAATGGCCCAACGGCTCCCGCATTCCCCTTCCGTTCGTCGTGGCGTCGAGCGGCGCGATCATCGCCGACGCCATCGCGCTCGGGCGACTCGCCACCAGCGCGCTCGAGTCCGAGACTCTGCCCGCCACTCCCGTCGACTTCGCGTGCGTCCTCGGCTCGGTCCTGTCCCAGGCGCGCGGCCAGCTACTCATGCTCTCGGCAGCCCGGCACGGCGTAGACGCTCCCGGCGCCAACCGGCGCCGTGCGCTCGAGGCGCTGCTCCACGCGGCGCACCGCACGGAGGAGACTCGCGACGCCACGGCCACCGCCGCGGTCGCGCTCGCCATCTCGGCACTCCGGTACGAGCTTCCCGTGGGTCTGGAACGGAGACTCGGCAGGCTCCTGCAGGGGCACCGCGACGATCACCTCGCGGCGTCCGTTGCGCAGGCCATCGTCCCCGCCCTGCCCCCTGCCGCACCCGCGCTCGACGGAACGCCGCGGCTGGTGCTGGTGGCGGCCATCGCGCTGGCCACGAGATGCCCGACCGGATGACCGGCGTCGAGACGCGAGTCTGGGGCGGCACTATCTTCCGCCCATGCGCTTCAAGGCCATCCTCTTCGACCTCGACGGCACGCTGATCGACTCGACCCGCCTGATCATCGAGTCCTACCACCACACCTGGCGCGTGCACCGCGGCCATACGCTGCCCGATGCCGAGTGGATCGCCGGCCTCGGGACGCCCCTCCGCGTCCAGTTCCGCCGCTTCACCGACGATTCCGAGGAGGTGGAGCGGATGATCGCCACGTACCGCGAGTGGAACCTGGCCCATCACGACGCCATGGTTCGCGGCTTCCCCGGCGCGACCGAGGCCGTCCGCGCGCTCAAGCAGGCCGGCGCCAAGCTGGCCATCGTCACTTCCAAGAACCGCCACGGCGTCCAGCTCGGGCTCGACCGGTGCGGATTCGGCGGGCTGTTCGACGCGCTGGTGACGTCCGACGACCTCCAGGCGAGCAAACC
This sequence comes from Gemmatimonadales bacterium, assembly GCA_035502185.1. NCBI lineage: Bacteria > Pseudomonadati > Gemmatimonadota > Gemmatimonadia > Gemmatimonadales > Gemmatimonadales bacterium. Next base: position 15,916 of record DATJUT010000048.1, on the reverse strand, counting down.
CGATCCCGCTCCGGTCGCGGCCGCGCTGGCCGCCCTGGACGAGACACCCGGCGCGGCGCTGTTCGTCGGCGATTCCCCGCACGACATCGCGGCAGGGCGTGACGCCGGCACGCGCACGGCCGCCTGCCTGTGGGGCCCCTTCGAGCGGGCCGTCCTCGCCGCCGAGCGGCCCGACCACTTCCTGGCCTCTTTCGCGGAGCTCCTCACGCTGGCCGCCTGAACGCGGCCGGCACTGGCGCTTCCGGCTGGCGAGCACCCGGTTCAGCCGATTCGCTCGTACGCGGCTGACAGCCGGCCAGGCATTGCCTCCATTGTCGTTTTTCGCCACACTTGCTGGAGCAACCTCCTACGCAGCCGGAGCCGCAGATGCCGGAAGCCGGTCGCATACTCGTGGTGGAGGACGACGAGGCCCAGCGCAAGCTCCTCGTCGCCGTTCTCCAAGCCGACGGCTGGGCGACGTTCGAAGCCGGCTCCGGCGACGCGGCGGTCGAGCTGCTGGAGAAGAGCAGCGACGTCGACGTGGTGCTCTCCGACCTGATGATGCCCGGGATGGACGGCCGCGCGCTGCTGGCCCTGGTCAATCAGCGTTGGCCGGAGGTGCCGTTCGTCGTGATGACGGCCTTCGCTTCGGTGGACTCGGCCGTCGAGCTGCTGCACGCCGGCGCGTACCACTACCTCCCCAAGCCCATCAAGCTCCCCGAGCTGAAGATCACGGTGCGGCGGGCGCTCGAGGCCACGCAGACCAAGCGCGAGCTGGCGCGCCTGCGGCGCCGGGTCGGATTGCCGTCGGACGTCGTCGGCGTGTCCCGGCAGATGCAGCAGATCTTCGAGACTGCGATCCGGGTGGCCCCGAGCGCGACCCCGGTCCTGATCACCGGCGAGACCGGCGTCGGGAAGGAGGTCGTGGCACGCGCCATACACGGCGCCAGCGGCCGGGACAACTTCGTGGCCCTCAACTGCGCGGCGCTGCCGCCCAACCTGGTCGAGTCCGAGCTGTTCGGGTTCAAGCGGGGGGCCTTCACCGACGCCAACCGGGATCACGCGGGCCTGGTGGAGGTGGCCGCGGCCGGCACGTTGTTCCTCGACGAAGTGGCCGAGGTGCCGCTCGCGACCCAGCCCAAGCTGCTCCGTTTCCTGCAGGACGGCGAGTTTCGCCGCCTGGGCGACACTGCGTCGCGCAAGAGCGCGGCGCGGGTCATCGCCGCCACCAACCGTGAGCCGGCCGAGGAGGTCGCGGCCGGCCGGATGCGCGAGGACCTGTTCTACCGGCTCAACATCGTGCACATCCAGATCCCCCCGCTCCGGGAGCGGCCGGTGGACATTCCGGCGCTGGCCGAGCAGCTGGTCGGGCGCCTGGCCGACCGCTACCAGCTGGCCTCGGCCGAGCTGGCCCCCGAGGCCGTCGCCGCTCTCACCGCGTACGCCTGGCCTGGCAACATCCGCGAGCTGGAGAACGTGCTCGCCCGCGCGCTGGCGTTGCGGAGCGGCCAGAGCATCGGCCTGCGGGACCTGCCGCCCGAGGTCACCCGGACGGCCCCGACGGCCGCCGGCGCCGACCTGCTGGAACAGGAGCCGGTGCTCCCGCTCCACGAGGTCGAGCGCCGCTACATTCTGCGCGTTCTCGAGACCACGCACGGCAACAAGCTGAGGGCGGCCGAGATACTCGGGATCGACCGCTCCACCCTGCATCGCAAGCTCAAGCAGATGCAGGGGATTGCGGCGTTCAACCCCTGAGCGGGTTTCCAACCCCGGGCGCCGGCCGTGTGTCCAAGTGGGTGACATGGAAAGGGCGTTGCGCCGCCCGGAGGATGGCGTGAGCCGTCCACCGACGCCCGATAGGTCCGCTGGCCCAGGGCTGTCCGAAGCGGCCGATGTCGCACTGGCCGCGTCGGGTGACCACAGGGCGTTCGAGCGGCTCTACCGCCTGCACGTCGCGCGCATCCACTCGCTGGCGCGGCGGATGGTGGGAGATGACGGCGACCCCGACGAGTTGACGCAGGACGTCTTCGTCCGGGCGTGGGAGCGGCTGGGGACGTACCGCGGCGAGGCGGCGTTCAGCACCTGGCTGCACCGGCTGGCGGTGAACGCGATCCTCAACTGGCGGCGCTCGGAGGCGAGCGGCCGGCGCTACACCGAGGACTGGGTGGACGTGGAGTCGGTGCACCAGACCCGCTCCGGCGGCGGCGGAGAGGCGCTGGACCTCGAGAAGGCGATCGCGAAGCTGCCCCGGGGGGCGCGGGAGGTGTTCGTGCTCCATGACGTGCAGGGCTTCAGGCACGAGGAGATCGCTGCGATGATGGGGGTCACGGCAGGTACGTCGAAGGCACAGCTGCACCGGGCGCGGATGCTGCTGCGCGCGCAACTGGAGCGGTGACGATGGACGCACATCTGGGCGAGCAGCTGTCGGCGCTGGTGGACGGCGAGGTCGAGGGCGAGGCGCTCGCGGCGGCGCAGGCGCACCTGGTGGCCTGCGGCGAGTGCCGCGACGCCTACGATGCCCTGCTGCGCCTCAAGCGGCACGCTGGCGCGCTCGACGACCGTCCGCCGGAGCGCGACCTGTGGCCCGGTATCGCGGCGCGGCTGGGCGAATCGGCGACGGTCGTGCCGCTCGCGCCGCGCCGCCGCCTGGCGTTCTCGGTCCCGCAGCTCGCGGCCGCGGCAGTCGTGCTGATGGCCGTGTCGGCCGGCTCGGTGCTGCTCGTCACCCGGGGCGCCCGGACCGCCGCGGCGGTTGGCGCGGCCGCGCCCGCGGCGGCCCTGCAGCCGGTCGCCGGCCTGGCCTCCGCCAAGGGAATCGAATCCTACGACGCCGCCATTCGCGAGCTGCAGGCCGCGCTCGACGCGCGCCGGTCGGTGCTCGACACGGCGACCGTCCGCGCAGTGCAGCAGAGCCTGGCCATCATCGACCTCGCCGTCCGCCAGGCGGAGGCCGCGCTCGCGCAGGACCCGAACAGCATGTACCTGAACAGCCATCTCGAACGGGCGCTGGGGCGCAAGCTCGAGGTTCTCCGCCGGGTCACCACCATGGCCGCGGCGAGCTAGGGGAGATCATGATACGCACCGTTGCCGTACTGGCCATCGCCGCAGCCGCCGGCGCCGCGCGAGGACTGGCCGCGCAGTCCGTGGATACCACGATCGCCGTCCAATCCGGCGCGCGGTTCGAGCTCAACAGCGTGTCGGGCTCGGTCCGGGTCCAGTCGTGGAATCGCGCCCAGATCCACGTGGTCGCCGAGGCCGACGGCGCCCGGGTCGACGTGGAGGCCTCGAGCAGCAGGGTCTCCGTGCGCACCCAGCCGCGCCGCGGCGAAGGCGACGTGGACTTCACCATCACCGTCCCGATCAACACGGCCGTCGAGGTGCACGCGATTTCCGCCGACGTCGACGTCAGCGGCGTGTGCGGGGAAGCGACCGTGGGCTCGATCTCGGGCGGGGTGACCCTGCGCTGCGCGAACGGCGAGTCGCAGGTCGAGAGCGTCTCCGGCGACGTGCAGGCGGCGGACGTACGGGGGCGGCTCGAGATCAACTCGACCAGCGGCGACGTGGAGGTACGCGGCGTGCGCGGCGACGTGAACGCCCGCAGCGTGTCGGGCGACGTCACCCTCGAGCGGGTGGACGGCCAGGAGGTCCAGGCCGAGACCGTGAGCGGCGACATCGGCTTTTCGGGGCCGGTGCACGACGGCGGCCGCTACGGCTTCCACTCGCACTCCGGCGACGTGACCGTGCAGCCGGAAGGCGACCTCAGCGCCAGCGTCTCCGTCAGCACCTTCAGCGGCGACGTCGAGTCCGACTGGCCCATGACCATCAACCCGGGCGGCGGGTACGTGCACCCCCGGGAATGGGAATTCACCATCGGCACCGGCGCCGCGAAGCTGATCCTGGCCTCGTTCAGCGGCACCATCTACCTGCGCCGCGGCTCGTCGTCGCGGCGGGGAGGCGATCGATGAACTACGGATTGGTCGGACTGGCGGCGGCGGCCGTGGCCCTGGCGCCCGGCTGGGGACACTCTCCGCGGCACGCGCCGCCGCAGGGCGATCAGTGGAGCTGGCATGGCCGCATCGCCTCCGGCAAGACGCTCGCGATCCGGGGCGTCAACGGCGGCGTCACGGCCGAGGCCGCGAGCGGCGGCGAGGTCCTGGTCACCGCGACCAAGCGGGCTCACAACCACGGCGACGCGGACGACGTCAGGATCGAGGTCGTCGAGCACGAGGGCAGCGTCACCATCTGCGCGGTCTATCCGGGCTCCTCGAACCACTGCGGTGCCGGCGACGACTACCGCATGAACACGCGCAACAACGACGTGGAGGTGGAATTCCACGCCCAGCTGCCGGCCGGCGTCGCGTTTTCCGGTGGCACCGTGAACGGCGACGTCGAGGCGAACGGCCTCGCCGGCCCTGTGGACGCCAGCACCGTCAACGGCAGCGTGCGGCTGGAGACCACCAGCGGGGACGCGTCGGCCAACACCGTCAACGGCAGCGTGACCGCGGTCGTCCACGGCCAGGGCACCGCGCCGCTGCACTTCGAGACCGTGAACGGCGGGGTCACCTTGTCGGTGCCCAAGGACCTCAGCGCCGATTTCGAGGCGGAGACCGTCAACGGCTCGATCGAGACGGACTTCCCGATCACGGTGACCGGGCGCATCAACCGGCGGCACCTCGACGGGCGGATCGGCCAGGGGGGGCGCCACCTCAAGATCGAGACCGTGAACGGCTCCATCCGGCTTCGCTCGCTCTAGCGGCTTGCCCGGCCGCTCCGGCACGACTACAATCGCCCCTCCACGTCGGAGGGGCGATGTCGTTCGAGCCGTTCGCGATGGAGCGCTGGCAGAGCACCTGGGAGAACCGGGTCGAGTACAACCTCTCCGAGAGCGGCGTCCACCCGTTGACCGTGGCCGAGCTGCTCGCGATCGCCGGCCTGTCGCTCGACGACCTCGCCCCTCACCGGCTCGGCTACCCGCAGTCCAACGGCAGTGAGCCGCTGCGCGCCGCCATCGCGGCCCTCTATCCCGGCGCCACGGCCGACCACGTCCTCGTGACCAACGGCAGCGCCGAGGCGAACTTCTGTGCCTGCTGGCACCTGATCCAACCCGGCGACCGCGTCGCCATCGTCTTGCCGACGTACATGCAGACCTGGGGGCTGGCGCGGACGTTCGGGGCCGAGATCGCGCCGATCTGGCTCCGGGAAGAGCTGGGCTGGCAGCCGCAAGCCGCCGACATCGACCTGGCGATCGCACCGGGCACGAGGCTGGTCGTGGTCACCAACCCGAACAACCCCACCGGGGCGGTTCTTTCGGAGGAGGCGATCGGCCGGATCGTCCGGCAGGCCGCCAAGGCCGGCGCCTGGCTCCTGTCCGACGAGGTCTACCAGGGTGCCGAGCTGGAGCGCTCCGCCACGCCGACGTCGTGGGGACGCACCGAGAAGGTCCTGGTCACGAACGGCCTCTCGAAGGCGTACGGGCTGCCCGGCCTGAGGATCGGCTGGTGCGTCGCGCCCCCGCCGCTCGTCGCCGAGCTGTGGGCGCGCAAGGACTACACGACCATCGGACCGAGCGTGATCTCGGACTGGCTGGCGACCCGGGCCCTCGCACCCGGCGTGCGCGACCGGATCCTCGAACGTACCCGCTCCATCCTGCGCGCCAACTGGCCGGCCCTCGAGCGCTGGCTCGCGTCGCGCGGCGGCGAGTTCCGCTACCGCACACCGGAGGCGGGCGCGATCTGCTACGCGCGCTACACGTCCAACGTCAACTCCTCCGCGCTGGCCGAGCGCCTGCGCCGCTCCAAAAGCGTGCTGGTGGTGCCGGGGGACCAGTTCGGCATGGATCACTTCATCCGGTTCGGCTTCGGTCCGCCCGCCACGGAGCTCGAGGCCGCCCTGGCTCGCGTGGGAGAGGCGCTGCCCGGCCCGATCGGCTAGGGGAGCCCGCCGGGATCGCCCACCGGGCCCGACGATGGCCCTCTGCAGCGCCGCCTGGGCCCACCTCCCCGGATACCGAAACGAAGAGCGCCGGCCCCTATGCACTTCGGGCCGGCGCTCTCCCCCACGAACTCCATCCTCATGAGCCGGGAGCTTCCCGGCTCTCAGTCTACCAGGCGCCCTTTCGCAGTACCATCGCCGGCGCGGTGAGCAGCATGATCTTGAGGTCCTGCGACAGCGACTGGCGCGAGATGTAGTCCAGGTCGTAGGCGACCTTCCGCCGCACGTCCTCGATCGACTCGTCGTAGTGGTGGTTGATCTGCGCCCACCCCGTGATCCCGGGCCGAACCCGCTGGCGCTCCGTGTACCGGTGGACCTGGGTCCGCAGGTCCGCGAAGATGCGCGGCTGCTCGGGCCTCGGGCCGACCACGTTCATGTCGCCTTTCAGCACGTTCACGAGCTGCGGCAGCTCGTCCAGCCGGAACTGCCGGAGCACCCGGCCAATCCGCGTGATCCGCGCGTCACCCGGGGCCGCCCACACCTGCCGCCCGTCGTCGCGCGCCTTCATCGTCCGGAACTTGTAGATGGTGAACGGCTTGCCCCCGAGGTCGGCCACCCGGCGGTGATTGCCGCGGTCGCTGTCCGGCGCACGGCGGTCGAGCCCCACGCGTGTCTGCTGGTAGAAGACCGGCCCCTTGGAGGTCAGCTTCACCAGCGCTGCGACCACCAGCATCAACGGGGCGCTGATGACGAGCCCGACGCTCGCCACCACCACGTTCAGCGCCCGACGCGCGCTGTCCTCGTAGCGGCGCACCCGGGACATGCCGTACGTGACGCTCTGCTCGCGCCACTGCAGAAGTAGGTCGTTGATCCTGAGGGAGGTCATCTGTAGCCGTTGGTTTGGCAAGGACCGTGCGCGCTGCCGAGCACCCCGCCAAAGTGCTATAACTACTTGTCAATAATACGCTTAGCTAATTTACGAGTTTCTTGATTGTGATTAAAGTTGTAGCGGGGAATCCGCTACTGTTGGATCGCCGCTACAGCGCGCTACAGGTTGGTGACGGGCGGGAGGTTCAGCTTGAAGAAGAACCGGGTTCCCCGGCCCTGCTCCGTCTCGAACTCGAGCTCCGAGTCCATCGCCTCGACGATGAGCCGGCACATGGCCAGGCCGAGCCCCGTTCCCGAGAAGTAGTAGCCGCTGCGTCCGGCCCGGGCTCTCGAGCGTCGGAACGGCTGGTAGAGGTTGTCCATGGCCTCGGGACTGATCCCGTGGCCGGTGTCCCGGACCGAGAATTCCATCTGCGTCAGCCCCCGCGGCCTGGCCGCGATCTCCACGCAGCCCTCGTCGGTGAACTTGAGCGCGTTGGTGGTGAGGTTGAGCAGCACCCGGCTCAGGGCCAGCTGCCGTCCCATGCGGTGGTCCGAGACCGGCGGCACCAGCAGGATGGAGAGCCCCTTCTCCTCGGCGATGGGGTGCACGATGTCGCGCACCGACTCGAGAATGGCCGTGACCGACAGCGGCGCCGGCTCCTTCTCGACCAGCTGCTTGCCGCCGCGCGCCAGCTCGATGACGTCGCTCGCCATCGAGCTCAGCCCGAGGGCGGCGGCGTAGATCAGGCCGAGCTGGCGATGCTGCACCTCGTTGACCGTCCCGCTCTGGCCGCGCTGCAGGGTCTCGGCCAGGAACAGGATCGACGTGATGGGCGAGCGGAGGTCGTGGGCCACCTCGACGACCAGGTCCAGCCCGCTCGGCGCCGACAGGCGCGACGACAGCGCCTGCGACCAATCGGGGTCCACGGCCTCGCGCACCTGCTCGACGGCGCGCAGGACCAGGACCAGCACCTTGGGATCGAGCTGAGCCTGCGGCTCGCGCGGCTCCGCCAGGACTGCGGCGCGCAACAGCTCGAGGAGCCGGCGACCCAGCACGGTCGCTGCCGGCCCCTGCGATGGAATCGCCTCGCCCGCGAGCGCCGCCACCGTGGCATCGACCAGCCAGTGGATTGTCTCGGATACGTCCTTCGCGTCGAGCGCGTCGGCCCGGTCGTCGCGCCAGCCGCCCAGCACCCGCGCGGCCGCCGCCTCGAGCACCGGGCGCAGGTCCGCGCCCGCGGTCTCGGTTTCCGTCGAGCGGGCCGGCAGCACGTGCCCGGCGCCGTCGCGGCGTTCGGAGCGCCGCAGGTGAGGCACTCCCGTCATTCGGGCAGCACCGTGATGGTCTCGCGCTGCAAGCCGTGCCGCTCCATCAGGCGGTAAAGTGTGGTGCGGTCGACGCCCGCCACGCGCGCCGCCTTCGACATGTTGCCCCCCACGTGGTTGACGAGCCAGGTGAGGTAGCGCCGCTCGAACGACGCGATGACGCGCTCCCGCGCGGCGTGATAGCTCTCCTCCAGGATGCCTTCGGCCATGACCGGGACCACGCCCTCGGCGGCGTCGGCGGCCTGTTGGCTGCTGATGAAGGGGATGTTCTCGGGCTGGATGTCCTGCCCGGGCTCCAGCAGTACGACCGCGTGCTCGATCGCGTTCTGCAGCTCGCGCACGTTGCCCTGCCACGGATGGGCGCACAGCGCCCTGACCGCGCTCTCGGTGAGCCGGGGCGCCGCCGCGAACGGCTCGCGATGGCGCCGCCAGAACAGCTGCAGGAAGTGATTGGCGAGCAGCACGATGTCCTGCTGGCGCTCGCGCAACGACGGGAGATGCACCGGCACGACGCGGAGCCGGTAGTACAGGTCCTCGCGCAGCAGGCCGTCCTTGGTGGCCTGCTCCGGGTCGCGGTTGGCCGCCGCGATGAACCGCACGTTCACGACCGTGTTGGTGGCGGAGCTGCCGACGCGGCGCACCACACCGTCCTGGATGACGCGCAGCAGCTTCGCCTGGATCGACTTGGGCATGTCGATCAGCTCGTCCAGGAACAGCGTGCCTCCATTGGCCGCCTCGAGCAGGCCCGGCTTGTCCTTGACGGCTCCGGTGAACGCGCCTTTCACGTGGCCGAACATCTCCGACTCCAGCAGCCCTTCGGGCAACGCCGCGCAGTTCACGGCGACCATTGGCCGGCTCCGCCGGCGGCTGTGCTGGTGGATGAACTGCGCCATCATCTCCTTGCCCGTCCCGCTCTCCCCCGTGATGAACACGGACGCATCGGTCGGGGCCACGCGCCGGGCCAGGTCCATGGCCTTCCGGAACACCGGCGACACGCCGATGACGGCGGGCTTGTCGCGAGAGCCGCCCTCGTCCTCCACCTCCTGCGCCCCGGTCCGAACGCCCGACTCCCGCCCGACCAGGATCGTGTGCGTCGCCCGCCCGACCAGGATCTGCAGGTGCGTCGCCGAGAACGGCTTGGGCAGGTAATCCCACGCGCCGGCGCGCAGCGCGTCGACGTTGGACGCGACGCTGGGATTGCCCGTCATCACGATGACGATGGTCTCGGGGCGGGCGGCGAGGGCAGCCTCGAGCAGCTCCATGCCCGAGACCTCGGTCATGTACAGGTCCACCAGAATCACGTCGAACATCTGGCGCCGCACCAGCTCCAGCGCCTCGCCACCGCGACCGCAGACTTCGACGCGGTAGCCGTCCACCTCGAGCACGCTCTTGCAGCTCTCCCGCAGCGTCCGCTCGTCATCCACCACGAGGATGCGGACACTCGCCTTGTCCGCCGGACCGATCGAGAGATCCGCGGAGACGAGGGGGCTGGTGTCTCCCGTGCCTTCAGCTGGTGACTGGGGCGCTCTGAGCGAAGCGGCCATTCTGCGCTCCTCCGGATGCTGGCTCGCTCAGCACTCTGTTGTGTCGGTACGACAGACGGCGAGCAATCGGCGCGGCTGTGGCGCCATCGCAACAGTCACCATAAGGGTTTTTGCGGGATTTCGCTAGGGCGCCGGCCACGTGCCTCGACGATGGGCCGCCGATCTGGCGCGGGCAGGATCTCCAACGAAACGAACGCCGGACCCGTTGGGATCGGGTCCGGCGGTCAGCCCCGAAAGTGATCGCTAGTTGTTGAAGCGCCCCTCGAACGGCCGAATCCACTTGCCGCCGGCGTCACCCTCCGACATCCGCATCGCGATGGTGGCGCGCACGAGCATGTCCTCCGGCTCGATCGGGGCCTCGTGGTAGTTCGACACCGCATCGTAGCCGGCCCGCACCTTGAACGGCGGTATGGCCCCGCCGGACTCGAGCGCACCAGACTCCAGCGACTGCACCAGCCGCTGGGCGAGCTTGAGCACGCCCTCGGCGTCCGCGCCCTGCGCCACCACGCCGAATTCCGTCGGACCGAGCCGGCCGATCGCGTCCGCGACCCGGCCGTTGGTGCGCAGCGTCTTGGCGATGTGACTCACCGCGGCGGTCACCGCCAGCTCGGAGGCAGCGGCGTCCGTCCCCTCGACGTGCGGCGCGAGCACGACGCAGGCAAACGGCTCGTGATGTCGGAACGCCTGCGACCCCAGCTCCCGGGCGCGCCGCGCCAGGCCCCGGATGTTGTACAGCCCCGTGAGCTCGTCCAGAAGGCTCTCTTCGCGGGCGCGATCGGCCTCGAACTTGGCCTGCACGAACGCGTCCAGCCGCAACTGCAGCTCCTGTCCGTCGAACGGAAGCGTGAGGTAATCCCAGGCGCCGGCGCGCAGCGCCGCCAGCCGCTGCTGCCGGGTCGGCTGCCCCGAGCCCGTCACCAGGATGGGGGTGCTCGCGCTCATCGCCGGCTCGTCCCGCAGGATGCGGCAGACCTCGATCCCGTCCAGGTCCGGCAGGTCGGCGTCCACGATCACCAGATCCGGACGCGCGCTGCGCGCGCGCTCCAGCGTCTGCTTCCCCGTATAGGCCCGGACGACCGCGTAGCCATGCGGCCCGAGAATGCTCTCCAGGGAACGGGCGTGCCATTCCTGGCTGCTCGCGATCAGCACGAGGGGAGGATGACTATGCGGCATGCGCTCAGGCATCGGTTGTCCCACAAGTTGGCCTTTCGGGCCCCGAACATGGGGCGGCAGGCGCCTCCACACAAGGCGCCGGCCGTTGGGTGTCTACGGAGCAGAATGCGTGCGCCGGCTTGACGATGTTTGGAAGTCGTTGAATCCCAACATCTTGCCATGTCACCATCCGTCCTGCCGGACGGTGGATCGCTGCGCTGGGACAACACATCGTCGCTCTCTTGACGCGACCGTGCAACGCGCGGGGACCCGCAAGCGGCCCCGCCGCGATCGTGATGAACCACAGGTAAGTCGTTGCTCAGCCACAAGCTCGCGACCGGCGTTCCGGGCCGGCCGCGACCCCCGGCCCCGTTCTTGATATGCCCTCGGCGCCAAGGTGACGTGCCCCTCCAGGCGCGGCGCGGCACCACTCCCCGGGTCTGGACGGAGGCCGATCATGCCGTGCAGCTGGTGCGGATTCGAGGCGATGACATCCACCGGCCGGGCTGGCGCATCGAGCGTCGGGGCCGTCTACCACGGGACGCCGTCGCGGTGCGAGCGATGCGGAGCCACGCTCCCGTCCGACGAGACGGCTGCGCTGTATCGCGACAAGCTCAGGATGCTCGCGCGGTTCGGTCTCGCCTCCGACACGCGCCTCCTTCTCGAAACCTCTCCCGAGGAGGCCTGATCCATGTGCGGCATCGTCGGCTATACGGGCAAGCGCGAGGCGGGCCCGCTGCTGCTGGAGGGCCTGGCGCGCCTCGAGTACCGAGGCTACGACTCGGCCGGAGTCGCGATCCAGAACGGGAAGGGGTTGATCGTCACCAAGCTCGCGGGGCGCGTCGTCAAGCTGCGCGAGCGGCTGAACGCCGAGCCGGTGCGGGGCGTCAACGGCATTGCGCACACCCGCTGGGCCACGCACGGAGCGCCTACGGAGCGCAACGCCCACCCGCACCAGGACTGCTCGGGCGAGCTGGCCGTCGTGCACAACGGGATCATCGAGAATGCGGACGCGCTGCGGACCCGGCTCGAGCGCAGTGGCCACGAATTCGCGTCCGAGACCGACACCGAGACCCTCGCGCACCTCATCGAGGAAGCCCCCGGCGCCAAGCTCGAAGAGCGCGTGATCGCCGCGCTGGCCCACGTCGAGGGCACCTACGGGCTGGCGGTCATGTCGTCGCGCGAGCCGCACAAGGTCGTGGTGGCCCGCAAGGGGTCCCCGCTGCTGATCGGGGTGGGCGATGGAGAGTACTTCGTCGCTTCCGACGCCTCGGCCGTGCTCGGCCAGACGCGGACGGTCGTCTACCTCGACGACGGCGACGTCGCGGTCCTCACGCCCGAGGGTTACCGGGTGCTCGACCACGAGGAGCGGGAGCAGGTACGCTCGGTCGACGACATCGAATGGGACCTCGAGGCGATCGAGCTCGGCGGCTACGCCCACTTCATGCTCAAGGAGATCTGCGAGCAGCCCGAGACGGTCCACAGCACGCTGCGCGGCCGCCTGCTGTTCGAGGAAGGCACGGCGCGGCTCAACGGCCTCGGCCTGCCGGCGGAGGAGTGCCGGGCGGTCTCGCGCATCGTGATCGTGGCGTGCGGCACCTCGTGGCACGCCGGGCTCGTGGGCCGGCACGTGCTCGAGGAGCTGACCGGGGTCCCGACGCAGGTGGAGTACGCCTCCGAGTACCGCTACCGGCGTCAACTCAAGGTGCCCGGGACCCTCACGATCGCGGTGTCCCAGTCGGGCGAGACCGCCGACACGCTGGAGGCCATTCGCGCCGCGCGCGGGGCGGGTTCCCGGGTCGTGGGCATCGTGAACACGGTCGGCAGCACGATCGCGCGCGAAACCGATGGGGGCATCTACCTGCACGCCGGGCCCGAGATCGGGGTGGCGTCCACCAAGGCGTTCACCTCCCAGGTGGTCGCCTTCCTCCTGCTGGCGCTGTACATCGGCCGCCACCGCGGCCTGCCGCTCGAGGAGGGTCGGACGCTGGTGCACGCGCTGGCCGACCTCCCGACCAAGGTGCGCGCGGCCCTGGCGCTCGAGCCGTGCATCAAGCAGCTGGCCCGGTCGTACGCGCAGGCGCCCAACGCCCTGTACCTGGGCCGGGGCGTGAACTTCCCCGTCGCCCTCGAAGGCGCGCTGAAGCTCAAGGAGATCAGCTACATCCACGCGGAGGGTTATCCGGCCGCCGAGATGAAGCACGGGCCGATCGCGCTGATCGACGAGAAGATGCCGGTCGTGTTCGTCGCGCCCGACGACGAGATCTTCCAGAAGGTCCGCTCGAACATGCAGGAGGTCCGGTCGCGCGGTGGACGCATCCTCGCGGTGACCTGCGATGGCGCGGCCGACCTCGGCGAGCTGGTGGAGCGCCAGCTGCGCGTACCAGCCACGCACCGGCTGCTGTCGCCGGTGATCACCGTGATCCCGCTTCAGCTCCTGGCGTACCACATCGCCGTCCTCCGGGGCTGCGACGTGGATCGCCCGCGCAACCTGGCCAAGAGCGTGACGGTGGAGTAGGGCTTCTCCCGTCGCCGGCGCGCGCGCCGGGCGGCGCGATCGCGTTGACGCGGCCCGGCGGCGAGCCTATGGTAGCAGGGTGATCATCGGGAACGAGCGGCGCGCCGGCACCGCGACGGCGACCGTCCGCTCTCCGTACGACGGCAGCGACGTCGGCACCCATCCTCTCGCCTCACCGGCCGACCTGGACTCCGCGATCGCGGCCAACCTGGCCGCGGCGTCCGAGTGTCGGCACCTCCCCGCGTACGACCGGGCGGCCTGCCTGCGCTCGATCGCGGACGGGCTGGAACGCCAGCGCGACGTGCTGGCGACGCTGGTCGCGCGCGAAGCGGGCAAGCCCGTCACCCAGGCCCGGCTGGAGATCGACCGCGCCGTCTTCGTGTTCCGCGATGGAGCCGAGGAGGCCACCCGCATCGGCGGCGAGGTGCTGCCGCTCGACGCGCTGCCCGGTGGCCGCGGCCGGCTCGGCTTCACGCGGCGCTGGCCGCTGTCGCCGGTCGCGGCCATCACTCCGTTCAACTTCCCGGTCCTCCTGGCGGCCCACAAGATCGCGCCGGCCATCGCCTGCGGCGCCGCCCTGACGCTGAAGCCGCCGCCGCAGGACCCGCTCTCGCCCCTGGCGCTCGGAGACCTGGTGGCCCGGTCGGGCTATCCGGCCGGCGGCGTCAACGTCGTGCCCTGCGAGCTCGCGGTCGCGCGCCGGCTGGTGACCGACGCGCGGATACGGATGATCAGCTTCACCGGCAGCGCGCGAGCCGGCTGGGCGATCCGCGCCGACGCGGGCACCAAGCGGGTGACGCTGGAGCTGGGCGGGAACGCGGCCGTCATCGTCGAGCCGGACGCGGACCTCGACCGCGCCGTGCGGTCGTGCGCCGCCGGCGGCTACGGCTACGCGGGGCAGTCGTGCATCTCGGTGCAACGCATCCTGGTGCACGAGCGGGTGTACGCCGACTTCCTCGACGGCTTCACGGCGCGGGTCAGGCAGCTCGTGGTCGGCGACCCGCTCGACCCCGCGACGGAAGTGGGGCCGATGATCGACGAGGCCGCTGCCTGCCGTGCCGAGGCGTGGATCGCCGAGGCCGCGCACGACGGCGCCTCGGTGGTCGCGGGTGGGGAGCGGCGGGGAGCCGTGCTGCAGCCGACCGTGCTCACCGGCACCAAGGCCGAGCACCGCGTCAACTGCGAGGAGGTCTTCGCCCCCGTCACCACCGTCACGGCGTACCGGTCGTTCGACGAGGCGCTCGAGATCGTGAACGCGTCGCCGTACGGCCTGCAGGCCGGCGTCTTCAGCCGGGACGTCGGGCGACTGATGCGGGCGTGGGACCGGCTCGACGTGGGCGGCGTGATGGCGAACGAGGTTCCCACGTGGAGGATCGACCGCATGCCATACGGCGGCACCAAGGCCAGCGGGCAGGGCCGGGAGGGTGTCCGTTACGCGATCGAGGACATGACCGAACTCCGACTGCTCACCCTTCACGCGGAGTGACGATGATGGACGCCCCGCGTCATACGCCCTGGTATCTCCGGCCGGTGTTCGTCATCGGCTTCCCGCAGATGGCGCACCGGCCTCCCTTGCCGCGGCGGTGGGCGCTGTACTGCGCCCTGGCCTACATCATCCCCATCGTGGTGACGGAATGGCTGCCGCCGGGCGAGGGACTGTACCGCGAGCTCTCGTGGCTCACGACCCTGGCGCCGGCCTTCATCCTCTCGCTCCACTACGGCATGCTCGGGGCGCTGTCGGGCCTGGTGGCGGGGACGCTCCTCTACATCACCGTGCAGCTGGTGCTGCAGCTCAACCTGATGCCCGTCAACCCCGACATCATACTGCCGACTTACATCTCCTACGGCGCGCTCGCGATCGCGGTGGGGTGGCTGTCGCAGCAGCTGCACGACTTCTACCGGCGCCTGATCAAGGCGGAGCGGCTGGCGGCGATCGGCGAGGTGGCGGTGACGATCCGCCACGAAGTGAACAACGCGCTGGCGGCGATCATCGGCGAGGCGGGCCTGCTCCGGGCCGGCGCCAGCCATCTCTCCCCGGAAGATCGCGCCGGCGTGGAGACCATCCTCGAGATGGCCAACCGCATCGGGGCGGACCTGAAGCGCCTGTCCACCCTCGACGAGGCGCCGGTGACGAGCTACGTGGGAGACACGATGATGGTGAAGCTCGACGCGGCCGACGGCCCGGCCAAGAGCGGCGGGACCGCCTAGCGCGCCGCCTGCTCGATCCGCTCCGCCAGGTCGAAGTCCTTGCCGGTCAGGCCGCCGGCGCTGTGGGTCGAGAGCGTCATCGTGATCGTGGTGTACTGGATGTCCACGTCGGGGTGGTGGTCCATCGCGTCGGCCGCCACCGCCACCCGGTCCACGAACCGGATCCCCTCGGCGAACTTCCCGAAGCTGAAGCTCTTGCGGATCGCATTGCCCTCGCGCGCCCAGCCCGCCAGGGCCTTGAGGCGCTGTCCGACCTCGTCGTCGCTCAGCTTCACCGCCATGGCCGACCTCCCTGCGCTTAGAGTGCGAGCGCGTGCGTGATCAAGTAGGCGACCGCCGCGATCACCGCCGCCGCCGGAATGGTCAAGATCCAGGCCCACACGATCCG
>DATJUT010000047.1 GCA_035502185.1 Gemmatimonadales bacterium | reverse complement strand
TTCGACGCGAAGCTGGAGCAGCGCGTCTCGGAGCTTGACGCGAGGACCGAAGTGCGGCTCGCCCAACTCGACGCGGGGTGGGAGCGACGCTTCGCCCGGCTCGAGGCGAAGCTGGAGCAGCGCCTCGCCGAGGTGAAGGGGGAGCTGCGCGCGGAGATCGCGGCCGTCCGCACCGAGATCGCCAACGTCCGCTCCGGCTTGATGAAGTGGATGTTCATCTTCTGGGCCGGCAACGTGGTCGCGACCGCCAGCCTCGTCCTCGGCGCCGTCGTCCTCCTCCGAAGGTAGGCGCAACCGAGACCCCGCATGAACCTCGACGAGATCCGCACCCTGTACGCCTACAATCGGTGGGCGAACCACCGGCTCCTCGGCGCCAGCCGGCCGCTGAGCCCTTCCGCCTTCACCCGCGACCTCGGCACGAGCTACGGGTCGCTGCGGGGGACGCTCGTGCATACGCTGTGGGCCGAGTGGATATGGCTGCAGCGGTGGCGCGGTGTCTCACCCAGGCAGGTGTTCGCCCAGGAGGAGTTCCCGGACGTCGGCGCGATCGAGTCCCGCTGGGACGAGGTGGAGCGAAACCGTCAGGACTTCATCGCCGGACTCACGGAGGATCGCCTACTCGCCGGCATGTCCTACGAGAACCTGCAGGGGCAGCGCTGGGAGTACTCCCTCGTCCACACGATGCAGCACGTCGTGAACCACTCGTCGTACCACCGCGGCCAGGTGGTCACGCTGCTGCGGCAGCTGGGCCAGGTGCCACCCTCCACCGACTTCCTGGTGTTCTTCGACGAGGGCGGCCGCTAAGGCCGACAGCGGCGGCCCGGTCCCGCCCCTCGGCGCCGAATTCCGCTCAGCGGCCGCGCCGTCCGCCCCCGCCCCCGCCTCCGCCGGAGCGGCCGGAAGAACCCCCGCCTCCGCCGCGCGGAGCGTACGACCCGCGGCCTCCGCCCCCGCCTCCGCCGCGCGGAGCGTACGACGCACGGCCTCCGCCGTAGCTGCGCGGGGCAGCGTACGACCCGCGGCTTCCGCCGTAACTGCGCGCGTAGCTCCGCGGGGCCCCGCCGTACGAGGCCGCGGCGCGCACACCCGTCGACGGGATGTAGCGGCGACCCACTGAGCCGCGGAACGCCGGCGCCGCCACGGGAGCGCGGGCGCGGACGCCCGTGCCGATGTAGGCGCGCGGGCGATAGGGCACCGCCCGGCCGAGCGGCCGGCCGAAGCCGAAGCCCACGTTGAACCCGTAGCCGCGGTAGCACCCGTAGCAGTACCGGCCGAAGAACGACGGGTAGAAGCCCGCGGCGTAGAAGCCGAAGAAGAACGGGTCGTAGGGCCACCAGGCATACGGCCAGTACGGATAGCTCCAGTAGGGCGGGGGATACCCGTACGCGTACGCCGGATCGCCGCCGGCGTACGCCGCGGCGGCCTGGGGATCGGCGACCGAGTACTGCGCGACGTCGTAGTCGAAGTGCACGTCGCCCGCCATGCTCTGCACGATGCTCACCAGGGCGCTCTCGGGAGCCGCGGCGCTGGTCGCCGAGTCGAGCGCCCGGTAGTTCCAGTGGCTCGCCGTGACGAAACGGTCGAAGTGGAACGCCTCGTGGGCCCGCGCGGCCACGATGGTCCCGGTGCCCGCGCTCGGTCCCGCCTCGAACGCCTCGCCGCCTTGCGGTCCGCCGATGTCCACGTCGCGGCCGCCGCGCACGAAGTTGTCCGCCGACGGGCTCGGCGGGTACAGCACGCGCACCCAGCCGTGGACGTCGGTGCGCAGCACGACCAGGAAGCCGTCGTCGGCCGGCCTCACGCGCACGAGGATGGGCTCGCCGAAGCCGTAGCGCCCCTCGTTGTTCAGCGAGACCTGGATCGGCGGTTGCTGGGGGGCCGGCGTGCCCTGCAGGTCCGGCGCCGGAGCAGGGCCGAGGAGAGCGAGCGCGACCATCAGTGGAGCGAGCATGGAGCCGACTCCTTCTGCGCAGAATGCGCCATCACCACATATGTGCTACGCGCGCGGTCGCGCGGATGTTCCCCGCCGGCGCCGCGCGGCCGCAGGCTCCGGGCCTGGCGAATGGACGTGCCGTCCCCCGGATATCGGGCCGGCCCGCCCGGATCCCGGTCCGGAGCCACCCGCTGACGCCCGACGGGCGCCTCGGGTATACATTGGCCCAACCTCGAGGATGGTGACCGCCATGACGGGCCCGGACGACCGACAACACCGCGCGATCCTGCAGGGCATCGCCCATCGGGCGATGCTCGAGCAGGGCCTCGTTCCCGACCTTCCGCCCCGGGCGCTCGCCGAGCTCGACGGCATCCGCGGGCCGGCGACGCGAGCCGAGGCGGCGACGCGTGATCTCCGGGACCTGCTGTGGTGCTCCATCGACAACGACGATTCGCGCGACCTGGACCAGCTGACCGTCGCCGCAGCGATGCCCGGGGGCGCCACGAAGCTCCTGGTGGCCATTGCCGACGTGGACGCCGTCGTCAAGCAGCGCTCGGCGCTGGACGATCATGCGCGGGAGAACACCACCTCGGTCTACACCGTCGCCGAGACGTTTCCGATGCTGCCCGAGAAGCTCTCCACCGATCTCACCTCCCTCAACCAGGCATCGGACCGCCTGGCCATCGTCATCGAGATGGTTCTCGCCGGGGATGGATCGTTGCAGGGCTCGGACGTCTATGGAGGGATGGTGCGCAATCGCGCCAAGCTCGCCTACAACGGCGTCGCCGGCTGGCTGGAGGGCAAGGGACCGATGCCGGAAGCGATCGGCCCGGTCGGCGGTCTCGACGAGAACCTCCGGCTCCAGGACCGCGTGGCCCAGCAGCTGAAGGCGCTGCGGCATCAGCACGGCGCGCTCGACCTCGAGACCATCGAAGCACGTCCGGTGTTCGATGGCGACGAGCTGAAGGACCTCGAGGCCGACACCAGGAACCGGGCCAAGGACATCATCGAGGACTTCATGATCGCCGCCAACGGCGTGAGCGCGCGATACCTCGCGTCCAGGAACCTGCCGTCGCTCAGGCGCGTCGTGCGCGTGCCCAAGCGCTGGGACCGGATCGTCGAGCTTGCCGCCGAGCGGGGCACGACCCTGCCCAGGGAACCCGATGCCCGGGCCCTGGACCAGTTTCTGGTGGCGGCCAAGGCCGCCGATCCTCTCCGCTTTCCCGATCTGTCGCTGAGCGTCATCAAGCTGCTGGGTGCGGGGGAATACGTCGTGGAGCTGCCGGGAGCCAGTGTCACCGGGCACTTCGGCCTGGCGGTCAAGGACTACGCGCACTCCACCGCCCCGAACCGCCGCTTCCCCGATCTGATCACCCAGCGGTTGCTCAAGGCCGCCATGGCGGGTCGGCCCCTGCCGTACGCCAACGACGAATTGACGGCGCTCGCCCGGCACTGCACCGAGGCGGAAGACGCGGCGAAGAAGGTCGAACGGCAGGTCACCAAGTCCGCCGCCGCCATTCTGCTGCAACCGAGGATCGGAGAGCAGTTCGATGCCATCGTCACCGGCGCGGCCGACAAGGGCACGTGGGTCCGTCTCCTGCAGCCGCCCGTGGAAGGACGGCTCGAGAGCGGCTTCGAAGGCCTGGACGTCGGCCACCGGCTCCGGGTGCAGCTGGTCCGGACGGACGTCGAGCGCGGCTACATCGACTTCAAGCGAGTAGCGTAGGGCGCGAGGCGGGATCCCGACAGATTCAGTCGGCGTCCCGACCGCGTGTGGGTTTGCGCCCGGCGGCACTGGGCCCTACGGTGGGGGCGGCGGCTCGACGCCGTCGCCGGTGCCGTCCCTGACCGGGCGACACGACCCTCACCGCGGGAGGCCCCAATGCTGAGGGAACACGGGGTGTGGTACGGCGTGCACTGTCACAAGTGCGGTTCCGAGATCCCGCTTGCCGAGGGGGGCGAGAAGGCGGAGCGGTACACTCACCCGGCCCTCCGTCGCCTCGTTTGTCCGGGCAAGCACTGTGGCTACAGCGACCACTACAAGTTCCCCGACGAGCTGGTGCGGTTCCCCGTGCCGACGGCGCCGTAGCCGGCTCCTGAAGCCGCCGCCGCGCCTTCCAGTCCGCCGATGAGCGACAACCCGGTCATCAGGATCTTCCCGCCGGGCACCCACGTCGAGCTGGACGGCGAGGCGCTCTACCTGGGCCGCGACTGCCATCTCGCGCCGATGATCCCCTGCCTGCTCAGCAAGGTCGTCAGCAACCGCCATTGCGCCATCTACCGCGACGGCCCCGACCGCTGGATGCTCGAGGACCTCGGCAGCACCAACGGCACCTGGATCCACCACGCGCGCCTCGCCGGCCGGACGCTGCTGCACACCGGCGACGAGTTCACCCTCGGCACGCGCTTCCCGCTGATCGTGTGCTGGACGGGCTTCGGAGGCACCGGCCCCGAGCGGACGCTCCCGGAGGACGAGCTGCCGCCGGGGGACGCGGCGACCATCGTCGCCGGCCCCGCGCGGCCCCGCGCCGGCCCGCGCAACGGGCCCGCCGGCGGCCGGCGCGACGAGCGGGACGGCAGCGCCGACCGGCCGCTCCGCGCCGGGCGCACGCCGAGCGTGCGCCTGGTGCACCAGCGGACCGGCGAAGAGCTGCGCGCGACCGGGTACACGATCGTGATCGGCCGCGATCCCGCGGCGGCCCAGATCGTGATCCGCGCCGACGACGAGAAGCACGTCTCCGGCCGCCACGCCGAGATCCAGTTCCACTCCGACGGCTCGGTGGTGGTGCGCGATCTGGGCAGCAAGAACGGCACGTGGCTCAACGATCACGCCCTTCAAGGCGAAGCGCCGCTCAAAGTCGGAGACCGCCTGCTGCTCGGAAACGCACCGACCGTGCTGGCCGTGCTCTCGCTCGAGCACTGAATAGGGTCGTCCCGGCTTCGGGATTTCTCCATGCAGTGGCCGCATCACTCCGCTTGACAGTCTCCACGGCCGCCCGCACCGTAGGCGGGCGCGCGAGCGCGAGGAGGTGCCGCACCGCTCGACCCAGATGAACTGCTACAAGTGCCGGACCCCGATCCCGGATGAGTCGCGATTCTGCTCCGCCTGCGGCGCAGACGTGTCGGGCGACTCACACGCCCACGCGCCGGACGCCACCATCGCCGTAGACCAGGACCCGCAGCTGTTCGCCAGGCTGCAGAGCGAGCTGGGGAGCGAGTACGTCCTCGAGCGGGAGCTGGGGCGTGGCGGGATGGCGGTGGTCTACCTCGGCCGGGACGCGCACCTCGGCCGCAGGGTGGCGGTGAAGGTGCTGCCGCCCGAGCTGACGTACGGCGGCGGCGGCTCGATCATCGAGCGCTTCAAGCGCGAAGCGCAGACCGCCGCGAAGCTCGACCACCCCAACATCATACCGGTCTACCGCGTCGCGCCCGGCGGCACGCTGTTCTGGTACGTGATGAAGTACCTGGACGGGGAGCCGCTGGACCGGATCCTGGAGCGCGAGCGGCAGCTCTCGCTGGAGCGCACCGTCGACATCGTCGCCCAGGTGGCCGAGGCCCTCGACTACGCCCACCAGAACCGCGTGGTGCACCGGGACGTCAAGCCGGCCAACGTGGTGGTGGACGCCAAGGGCCGGGTCACCGTCACCGACTTCGGGATCGCCAAGGCGCTCGATGCCAACACGCTCACCGCGTCGGGGTCGGTCATCGGCACGCCCTACTACATGAGCCCCGAGCAGTGCAAGGGCATGAGGGTCGGCCCTGCCGCCGACCAGTACTCGCTCGCGGTGATGACCTACCAGATGCTGGGCGGGCACCTGCCGTTCACCGGCGAGTCGGCCGTGGAGATCGTGCACAAGCACGTGGCCGACCCCGTGCCGCCGCTCGGCTTCCTCCGGCCGCACCTGCCGGCCGGCGTCATCGACACCGTGGAGCGCGGCCTGGCGAAGGCGCCGGAGCAGCGCTTCCCGTCGGTGGCGGAATTCGCGCGGATGCTGAAGTCGGAGGCGGAGGGCTACACGGCCGTCGCGCGGACGGTCAGGCCGCCGGGAACGAAAGCGCCGCCGTCCGCCGGCGCGCTGGCGGCGGCGAGACGCAGCCGGCGCACCAGGCTGATCGTGGACGCGGCGGCCGCCGTGGTCCTGGTCGCCGCGGTGGCCGTCGCCCTCAACGTGCCCGGCGGCTGGACGCTGTCGTGGCCGCCGCGCCCGGACGGGTCCATCATCACCCGCGCGGCGGAGCCGGCGCCGCCGGCCGGGGCGACGCGCGCGCCGGCCGCGGGCGCGGGGCGGTCACCGCAGCCGGTGGTGACGGCGCCACCGGCCACGACGCGCGGCGGCCACGCACCGCCCGCCGCCCCCGAGCCACAGCGCAAGCGCCAGGCGGCCCCGCCCGCCGCGAAGCCGGCGGCGCACCCGCAGCCGGCCGTCCCGCCGAGCCGGCCGCCGTCGGCCCCGGCCCAGGGTCAGCCCACGGCGGCCGCGCCCCCGGTCGTGCGCCGCCCGGCGGCCGAGACGCTCGCGCCCGCCGTGCCGGCCACCGGGTTCATCTCGGTGGGCACGCGACCGGCTTCCACCATCTTCGTCAACGACGTCGCGAGGGGCTCGCGCCTCGTGAACCTCGAGGTGCCCGCCGGGACGGTGCGGCTGCGCTTCCAGGTGCAGGAGCCGACCGGGATGTGGTGGGGGCAGGACACGACGGTGACGGTGGCTCCCGGCGAGCACAAGGTGCTCCACTACATCGACCTGGTGCGGCGGTGAGGCGTGCGGTCGGGCTGCTGCTGCTCGCCCTCGCCGCGGCGCCCCGGCTCGCCGCGCAGGGCACCGTCGCCGCGCTGATCGGGGCGGCCCGCGCGCAGTTCGACGACTTCAACACCGATTCGGCCTCCGTCCTCCTCGCGCGCGCGCTGGCGCAGGGCTCCGGCGCGACGAGCGCCGAGCGGGTGCGGGCGTACGTGCTCTACGGGATCGCGCAGCTGAGCGCCAGGAACCCGACCGCCGCGCGCCAGGCGTTCCGCAGCGCCCTGCAGCTCAACCCCGCGGAGCGGGTGGACAGCCTCGTCTTTCTCGAGCCCGACGACCTGGCGCAGGTGTTCAACGCCGAGCGGGCGGCCGTCGCGGTGCCGGCGGGGCCGCCGCCCCTGGCCGTGGACGTCGCCGTCCCGTACGACACGGTCCTGCTGGCGCCGGCCGGCCGGCTGCAGGTCGCGACCAGGCCCACCTTCCGCTCGCGCGTGGTGGTGGCGGTCGCGCGCGCCGACACGCCGGCGACCCCGGTGTGGAGCAACACCGAGATGGTGGACTCGGTGGGAGCGGCCGCCTGGAACCTGCGCGCCCGCGACGGGCTGCTGGTGCCGACCGGCCGCTACGCGCTGCGCGTGACGGCCGCCGACTCGCTCGGCCGCACGGCGATTCCGGTCGAGCGGGTCCTCGCCGTCACCAATCCCAACGCGCGCGGCGACGAGGCCGCGTGGCTGCGCGTCCAGCTCGAGGAGAACCTCGCCTTCACCGCCGAGCCCGCGCGCGCGACGACGGCGGGCAGGGGCTTCCGGGTCGTGGTGACGGCCCGCGACGCCCACGGCCGCACGGAGAAGCGCTTCCACGACACGGTGACCGTGGCCATCGCGGCCGGCACCGGGAGGATCGGCGCCCACCTGTCCGGGAACGCGAGCGTCGCCGCGGACACGGGCGTCGCCGTCTTCACGGGCCTCAGCCTCGACAGCGTCGGCACCGACTACGGCCTCACGGCGTCGGCCGCGAACATGGCGAGCGCCTCCACCGTCTCGTTCGACGTGACGCCGGGCGCGGCGAGCCGCCTGGCCGTCGCGGTCGAGCCGGCGACCGTGAAGACGGGCGCGCCGTTCCGGGCGGTCGTGACCGCGCTGGACGCGCCGGGCAACGTGGCGACTGCCTTCGGCGACTCGGTGACGGTGCAGATCACGGCCGGGACGGGCAGGGGCGGCGCGCGGCTCTCGGGCACCACCCGCGTGGCCGCCGTCTCGGGCGTGGCCGTGTTCACCGGGCTCGGCGTGGACAGCGGCGGCGCCGGATACACCATCACGGCCGGCGCCGCGGCGCTGGCGCCGGCGAGCAGCGCGTCGTTCAACGTCGTGTCGGCGGCGTGGCCGGGCTGGAGGTTCCTGGCCGCCGGTGCCGGTCACGAGTGCGGCCTGTCGGGCGACGGCATCGCCTACTGCTGGGGTGCGAACGATCACGGCGAGCTGGGCGGCGACTCGATGGCCCGGCGCCCGGCGCCCGTGGTGGTGGCGGGCGGCCTCGCGTTCACGGCGCTGACGGCCGGCCAGGGTCACAGCTGCGCCCTGACCGGCGACGGCGCCGCCTGGTGCTGGGGCCAGGACAGCGTCGGCGAGCTGGGCGACGGCGCGCACGTGGATCGCCGCGGGCCGCAGGCGGTGGCCGGCGGCCTCAGGTTCACGAGCCTCGCGGCCGGAAGCCGTCACACCTGCGGCCTGACCGGCGACGGGGCCGCCTACTGCTGGGGCGCCAACGCCCACGGCGAGCTGGGCGACGGCTCCACCGTGAGCCGCGACTCGCCGGTGGCCGTGGCGGGGAGCGCGAGGTTCGCGAGCCTCGTCGCCGGCGACTCCCACACCTGCGGCCTGACCAAGGCCGGGGCCGCGTACTGCTGGGGCTGGAACTACTTCGGCCAGCTGGGCGACGGCTCGACCGCGAATCGCGGTGCGCCGGTGGCCGTCGCGGGCGGCATCGCGTTCGCGAGCCTCGCCGCGGCCGGAGGCCACACCTGCGGACTCACGGCGGCGGGGGCCGCGTACTGCTGGGGCGACAACACCTCGGGTCAGTTGGGCGATGGCTCGACCGGAGATCGGGCGGCGCCGGTGGCCGTGGACGGGCGGAACCGGTTCGCGAGTCTCGCGGCGGGCGACCAGCACACGTGCGGCGTCGCACTCGGCGGCGTGGCGTGGTGCTGGGGCGGGAACGACTTCGGGCAGCTGGGCACCGGCTCGAGCCGGGGGCGCCTCACGCCGGAGAAGGTGGCCGGCAGTCGGGTCTTCGCGAGCCTCGCGGCGCGGGACCACCACACCTGCGGCGTGACGCCGGCGGGCGCCGCGTTCTGCTGGGGGTGGAACGATCGGGGCCAGCTCGGCGACGGCTCGACCATCAATCGCAGCGCGCCGGTGGCGGTCCAGAATCCGTAGCGGAGATCCCGGCCCCCGGGCCCCCTAGCGCCAGCTGATGCTCACGAAGATCCCCTTCATCGTCGGGGCGTTGTCCTGCATCGCCGTTCCCGCACCGGGCAGGTACAGGTTCGAGCTGGACGAGCCGAGGATGCCGTAGCGAATCTCGGGGCTGATCGTGAGGTGCGCGGTCCGGAGGTCCACCCCGACCACCAGCGGGAACGTCAGGATGCGCTCGTTCCACCCGTTGGCGTAGATGCTGCCGCTGTTGTCGCCGAATCCCCACAGGACGCTGTAGTCGATGCCCAGCCCGACGTAGGGCACGGGATGCGTGCCGCTGCCCGCGACGAGCGGCGCGCGCAGCGTCGCCGCGAGCCCGCCCGTGAGGGTCCCGTTGGTCAGCGACGCGCCGTTGCCCACGTACCCCGACCCCACGTTGTTGGAGGCGCCGCCGGTGCCGACGCGCAGCTCGACGCGGAACCGCGTCTGCGAGGTGGCGATCCGCAGCGGAAACCGCCCCTCGTAGAATCCACTCGCCTGAAACTGGCTCCACGTCTGCCACCGGGAGTTGCCGCCGCCGTAGAACCAGTAGCTCGTGTTGTACGATGCCCAGCCGAGGCTGAGGCCGAACGCGCCGCGCTCGCGCGACAGCGGTCGCGGCGCGGCGGCCGCCGCGGCAGGAGCGTGGGCGGCGGCCGGGTGCGGAGCGATGGCTCCGGGGAGCTGCGGCTTCGGTGCGGTCGAGGGCTTGGGCCCGCTCGCGATCGGGCCGGCCGGTGCCGGGGCGGCCGCTTCCTGCTGGGGAGCGGCGTTCGCGCGGACGGCGGCCCCGGCGAGGGCCGGCGCAGGCGCGGGTGCGACGGCCGCCGTGGCGGGTGCGGGCGCAGCGGCGGTGGCCGCGGTGGCCGCCGGCCGCGCGGCCGGCGCCAGCCGCCGGATCTCGACGCGCATGTTCTTGCGGCGGCCCGCGGCGCTCCGGTTGCTGGCCACCGGTTGCCGCGAGCCGTAGCCCACGGCCGTCAGGCTCGCCGCCGCCACGCCCTTGCTCACCAGGTACGCCTTCACCGCGTCGGCGCGCTGCCGGGACACCTGCAGGTTGCGCGCGGTCGTGCCGACGCTGCTGGTGTAGCCGGCGATCTCCCACGTCGAGCCGGGCGCGGCCCGCATCGCGCCCGCGATCCGGTCGAGGTCCGCCTTCGCCGCGGGCCGCAGCACCGCGCTGTTCTGCGGGAACGCGTTCTCGAGAACCGTCGGGGCGCCCGCGGATGCCGGCACGGCCTGCGCCACGAGCACGGCGGGCGATGCGATCAGCATCGCCAGGGCAGCGAGCGCGGCCGGACGAGCGGCCAGAGTCCTGGTCTTCATGAGGTCCTCAGAGAGAGGTGGACACCAGGTGGTCGAGCTGGTGGTGTCGTCAGTCGGATGCTCTGAGGGGGGCATTGCCTGGCGGCACGCCGTGGGGGCCTGGGCGGCCCACTGCAGAGCGATGATGGGAAACGGTCAGCGAGGAGTCAAGCGTCGGCACGCCGCACGTTGCCGACTGGTTTGCCTGCAATTGTCGTCTAACGCTTCCCTGACGCCGGCGCTCCGTCGAATCGCGGCAGCCGCATCGGCAGGGAGCCGCTGGCGGCGCCCAGGAAGCTGCCGGCCACGATGTCGCCGACCCAATGGCTGTTGGTCACGATGAGCGACGCCGCGAGCAGGACCCACCCGAGGACCGACAGCAACCTCAGCCTGACCGACTGGATCCACAGCACGGCGAGCGCGGCGGTCCCGACGGACATCGTGCCGGAGGGGAGGGCGCCGAAGGTGGTCCCGCCGTGGAACGGGCGAAACACGTACACGCCATCCACCAGGTACAGCGGGCTGGCCGGCGAGCGGCCGAAGGCGACCTTGAGTGCGGCCATGACCAGGAACGCCACGGTCATCGAGATGCCGCACCTGAGCGGCAGCTGCGTCCAGGACGGGAGCGGGCCGCCGCTCAGCCGCCAGGCGCCGCACCCGATCACGAATGCGACGACCGCCACGAACACCGGCTCCGAAAGGCGAAGGAAACCCCTGCCGAGCGCGAACGCCGCCGTGCCGCCGAAGTGCGCGGCGGACCAGTCCGCCACCGGCCGGTCGACCCATTGGACGCAGATCAGCACGACGGCAACGCAGATGCCGAGGGCGAGCAGCCAGGGCCGCAGGCGCGGCTGGGGCATGGTCATGGCTCTCCGCATAGCAATGTTCGGTCCACTGCCGCACCTCGCCCGCGGCCAGCCGTCTTACCCCACGACCCCCGCCTTGTGCGGACGGCCGGCCCGGAGCTATACGGGTGGGGTCCCACACCGGGTCGCCAGTGAATCGCATCGCCGTCACCCTGATGGGCTGCCTGCTGCCGCTCGCGGCGTGCCACCCGCGCAACCGGCCGCTGGTCACGCGGCTGGACGCCGCGCTCGACAGCCTGACGCCGGGCCTCCGCCTCGGCGACGACGCGGCCGCCCTCGGCCGCAAGCTGCCGGGCTTCCGGATGCGCCCGGACCGCAGCTACGAGGACACGATCGAGAATCGGCAGCTCGGCCGCGCCGGCCTGTCGCTGTTCTTCGAGGGCGCCTTCGGCCCGACGGTGGATGCGCCGCCGCCCCCCGTCGCGCGGCTCGCGGCCATCCACCTCTCGGTGGCGACCGACAGCCAGTTCAGGCGGGCCGTCGCCTCCCTCGCCCGCTGGCTCCCGGTGCGCGCCGACACCATGTGCGCCGGCCCCGAGGAGCGCCGCTGGCGCGTGGTGCGCTGGCAGGTGAGCCCCACGGAGATGCTGGTCGCCACGCCCCCGGTGCCCGGCGCCAGCCCGGGCTACCTGCAGTTCCTCACCACGTCGTTCGCCTCGGCGCGCCTCGCGGCGCCGCGGCTGGTGGCATGCGGGGGGCGGCCGCCGGCGTAGATCGGGGCCGCTCCGGCCCGATGGCCTGCGGACCAGCGGCCGGAAGTGCTCGGCGACCGTCTCGTCTGGCAGCCGGCGGGCGCGCGCGAGCCGCTCGCCATCGCGCTCCCGGCGTTGTTCGCCCGGGTTCACGGCGAGCGGCGCTAGCCCTCGCATTGGAGAGGAGCAGCCCTTGGCTTCGAGGAAGGTCCTGGTTTTCGGCGCCACCGGCGGCACCGGCCGTCAGGTGGTCGCGCAGGCGCTGAAGCTGGGCCACGAGGTCACCGCGTTCGTCCGCGACCCCGGGCGGCTCCCGGCCACGGGTGAGCGCCTGCGCGTCGTGACCGGCGACGTCACGGCCGGGGGCCAGCCACTCGCCGACGCCGTCCGCGGGCAGGACGCGGTGATCAGCGCGCTGGGCCGCGGCAACTCGATGAAGTCGGGCGGCCTGATCGCCCGCAGCGTGCCGGTGATCGTGCGCGCGATGGAGGGCGCCGGGGTCCGCCGCCTGATCCTCACGTCGGCCTACGGCGTGGGCGAGACGTGGCGGGACGTCCCGCTGGTGCCGCGGATCGTGATGCGCCTGTTCATGCGGGACCTCTCCACCGACAAGCAGGTGGGCGAGGTCGCGCTCGCCGCGAGCGGCCTCGAGTGGACGGTGGTCCATCCGGTGACCCTCACCAACGGGCCGGCCACGGGCCGCTACCGCGCCGGCGAGCGGCTCGCGCTCTCGGGCTTTCCGCGCGTCTCGCGCGCCGACGTCGCCGCCTTCCTGCTGGCGCAGGTGGACGACCGCAGCTGGGTCCGCAAGCACGTGCTGATCAGCGCCTGAGATGACCGCGCCCACGCCGTCCGCGCCGCCGCCGCCGGGCGCCCCGGCCTCTGCGCCCCGCCCGCGCAGCCTGATGATCCTCGCGGTGCTCCTGGTGCTCTACGCGGCCGGCTCGCTCGAGGCGTTCGCCGGCGCGTTCCCCAGGTGGCTCGACGCCGCGGCGCGGCACCAGGCCGGCACCGGCTCCGCGGCCTGGGTCGAGCTGGCCAGCGCGCTGAGCGCGCTCGGGGCCGCGCTCGGCCTGTGGCGCGGCCGGCGCTGGGCGCGCGCCCCGTTCGTCGTGTTCGTCGTCGTGCAGCTCGCCGCGTTCGTCGCGGTGGCCCTGTTCGGGGTCGGCGAGGCCGGCACGCCGAGGGGCTGGGTCGTGACCGGTCTGCTGCTGGCCGGCGCGGCGGGCTTCGCGATCGGGCTCACCCGGTACGTCTGGCAGCACACCTGACGCCGGCCGGCGGCGGCCCAGTCCCGGGCGCCGTCACCTTCCTCAGGAAGTAGCGTCGCCGCAGCCGGGCTCCGGCCCGGCCGGACGTCTTCGCCTGGCGGCGGGGCCCGCCGCGCTGTACCGTGGAGTGTTCCTTCGAAGGTAGCCCGTGAGCGACCTGCCTGACCGCCTCGCCGAGGCGCTCAAGGACCGGTACGCGCTCCAGCGCGAGCTGGGGCGCGGGGGCATGGCGACGGTGTACCTCGCCGCCGACCTCAAGCACGAGCGGTCGGTGGCCCTCAAGGTCCTGAGCCCGGAGCTGGCCGCCGCGCTGGGAGCGGACCGGTTCCTGCGCGAGATCAAGACCACGGCGCAGCTCGCCCATCCCCACATCCTGCCCCTGCTGGACTCGGGCGACGCCGCCGGCACGCTGTTCTACGTGATGCCGTACGTGGAAGGCGAATCGCTGCGCGACCGGCTGGAGCGCGAGCGGCAGCTGCCACTGGACGATGCGCTGCGCATCGCGGGGGAGGCCGCGCGCGCCCTCGAGTACGCCCACCAGCGCGGCGTGATCCACCGCGACATCAAGCCGGAGAACATCCTGCTCACGCGGGACGGGACCACGCTGGTGGCCGACTTCGGC
>DATJUT010000046.1 GCA_035502185.1 Gemmatimonadales bacterium | reverse complement strand
TGGTCCTGCTCCGACATCGGCAGGTGGTAGATCGCACGTAGCAACGCGCGCCACGCATCCCAGCTCGCGCCCATGCCGGCCAAGGCCATCAAGTCCAACGGCGAGCCAGTGAACGGCGGCGGCCCGGCCCGTTGCGTCTTGCGCTGGGCCGCGCGCGCCAAGCCCCCGCGCCGCGCTTTCTCGCGCGCGTCCGCCTTGTCGCGGAAGCCCACGCTACACCCCCGCCCCGCTGTCTACGCGGTGTCCATTGACCTCAAAGACATTCAAGGGCCTGAGACGCACGAACGGCCCCCGGGAACGGGGGCCGTTCGTGCTCAATCGTGCCGGTGAGTATCCCTGAGTGTCGCTGAGTCCGCCGGGGGTGGCGTCTTTGAAGACCAGTCAGACCACCAGGCCCGATCCGCCCCCGCGCCGTCGGCCCGACGCGTGCGCCCAACGGCTCGAAGATGCCCCGCCCCCGCAGACCGGTCAACGCTCGACCGGCCCCGGGCCGTTTGACAAGCGGCCGCCCACCGTGTTGAATCCGACGCCTTCCCACGACCACCCTGTCCACGCCAGTCCGTCAGCCCGAGGAGGGATGCATGGCCGCCGTGCCGAGCCTCGAACCCGTACTGAAGGCGCTCGATGAAGGTCGCGTCATCCGCTCGTGGGCCGCCACCGCACTCCGGGTGTCCGCGGTCCTCGCCGTGCTGGGAGGCCTCGTGTGGGCCTACCGGGCCCTGAAGGGCCTCTCCGAGTCCGGCCAGACCGGCGCCGGCGTCCTGCTCGCGCTGCTGATCGTCGTCGCCGTCGCGATGCTCGCCCAGATCCTGTTCTACCGCGCCGGCGTGGTCGGCGGCCTCCCGGATTCGCGGTTCACCGTAGTCCCCATCTTCTCGCAGCTGCTCCGCGCCATCGGCGAGATCTACGCGTCGTTCGCCGCGGTCTTCGGCGTGGGCGGGATGATCTTCCTGTGGGTGACGAAACAGAACCCGCTCGGGATGATCGGCGCCTTCACGATGCTGCTCCCGCACGGCGCCGAGACCGGCGAGGCCTCGTTCATCGGCGGGATCCTGTTCCTGATCCACATGCTCCTGGTGGGCTTCCTGGCGCTGGTGCTCTTCTACGCGGCCGCGGAGGGCAGCGTGGCCCTCGTGACGATCGCGCAGAACACCGAGAAGCGCTGACGCCGCCGGGCACTCCCGACGCAAACCGGCCCCCGCGCGGGGGCCGGTTTGCCTTTGCAGCCCGGGCGTCCGGTCCGGGCTCCCGCCCGGCGGACGCTACAGCGACTTCAGGAACGTGACGATCGCCGCCTGCTCGGCCGGCGTGAGCTCCAGGAAACGATCGGTCACGTCGCTCGCCTCCCGGCGGTGCCGCAGGACGGCCTCGCGCAGCGTGAGCGCGCTCCCGTCGTGCAGGAGGCGCGGCCGGAAGCGGACGCCCCACAGCGGCGCCGTGCGCACCTTGTTGCGGGCGCCCAGCACGCTGTCCATCGAGAACTCCTGCCACTTGTACCGCGCATAGCGCCGGCCGTAGTGCTCCTGCACCGCGATGGCGATGCCGTCGCCGGTCCCGACGTCGTGCAGCAGGAAGTCGCCGAAGGGGTGGAACACCTTGCCGGCGAGCGCACTCGTGACGGTGTCCTTGCCGCCGTTGATGACCGTGCCGGCCGCGGCGGTGAGAATGCTCCGCACGTGGCAGGTGACGCAGCCGATGCTGTCGAACAGCGCGGACCCCCACTTCGCCGTCGAGGTGGCCGCGAGGATGCTGTCGCGCGCCGGCGCCTTGGTGGCGCGCATGAACCGCGCGAACCGGTCGATGTCCGACAGCCCGTCCGGCCCCGGCTTGTCGTTGGGCTCGGCGGCCGTGTTGCAGATGCTGGTGACCTCGTCCGGGTCCAGCGTGTTGGTGATGCCCATCTCGTTGACGTACGCGTCACCCGCGAACGACAGCAGGCTCGCGTGCTGGTCTTTCCACCCGAACCGCCCCACGGCCGTCATCCCCGGCGACTCCACGATCGGGACGAACAGGGCCTGGCCCTGGACCTTGCCGTTGGTCAGGCGACGCTGGTCCCTCGCGATCTGCAGGAGCGTGGCGTCGGACACCGCCTCCACCAGCCCGTCGCCCAGGAGGTTCAGCGAGGCCCGGCGCGTATTGATGGTGTCGACGTCGGGGACGCGCTCCTGGATCTCGCTGTCGGGGAACGCGGCGTTGGGGCAGATGGCGCGGTCGTTCACCAGGGTGCGGCCGTGGATGGTGTCCGCGCCCCGCCCGATCGGGATGTCGGGGTTGCGGAACCGCCCGTCGGGCCCGAGGTGACCGACACGCAGCTCGGTGACCTGGCTCGTCCCGCCCGACTGCGGGTTCTGGTGGCACTCCCGGCACGACTGCGCGTTGTAGATCGGGCCGAGCCCGTCGGCGAGAGCCTCCACCTCGTCGAAGACCGCCAGATCCGCCGCGTGCACCGAATCGCTCACCAGCCCGTTGCTCCGGCCGTCGAAGCCGGCGGCGGCCTCGGGCCCGGCGGGCGTGGGCGGTGGCGGCGGCGGAGCGGGGGGCGACGTCCTGCAGGCGGCCAGGAAAGACACGACAAGAGCCAGGCCCCACGCGTGGTGGGGACGCAACCGGCGAGCCATGGGAAGCCTCCGGACCTAGGGGTCGAGATACGATAACGACGGCGGCACGCGGCCGTCCGCCTGCCGCCCGATGGCGCCGCGGCAGGCCGTCCACCCGCCCGCCACCCGGGCGGCGGGCGACGAGAGGGAACTGTTTCTCTCGGGAAACCGGGCGCCGCCATTTGCGCCGCGCGGTCCCAGCGCGTAGGGTGGGGCCGTGCTCGCGGCGGCCACGCCGGCTGCGGCGAGCGCGCAGGCCCTGATCGCACCGCGCGCCTTCGCGCGCAAGGAGAAGATCGCAATGCTCGTTCGAGCCCTTGGAATCGCGCTGATCGTCGTCCCCGGCCTCGCCGCCCTGCCCCGCGCCGCCGAACGCTCCGGTGCGCCGCAGTCGCCCTTCGGCGACGTGACCGTGACGGTGACGCCGATGAAGTACAAGGGGGCGTGCCCCGTCCGCGTGCACTTCTTCGGGAAGGTCGGCGTCACCGTCCACCCGATGGTGTTCAACTACCACTTCGAGCGAAGCGACGGCGCCAAGGGCCAGGTCAAGGTGATCCGCGTGACCAACCCGAACGCCCAGACCATCGGCGTGCATGACTGGTGGCAGCTCGGCACCGCCGGCCAGCACCTCCAGGTGTGGGAGAAGCTGTACGTCGCCTCGGGGAACACGCGCATCGAGTCGCCGCAGGCGGACGTCGAAATCACCTGTCGGTAGGCCGGGAGGCGCGGCGCGCCGCTTTGCGTTCCGGGCCCAGCCGTGCCATTGTACGTGTGAACCGATGCCCCAACAGACTGATCATCGCCCGGCGAGCGAGGTAACGCAGCCGCCCCGGCAGGCGGAGCGTCGCAGGCTGTGGGACCGCCGCTCGCCGACGCCCCGCCGGTCCGACCCGGACCGGCGGCACGGGGAGCGGCGCGCCTCGTCCGCGCGCGCCGCTGCGGAGCGCCGGGCCGGACCCGACCGGCGCCAGGCCGACCGCCGCGACGCCCCCGAGCGGCGCGGCACCGCGGCTCGGCGCCGCGACGCCCATCGGGGCGCCACGCCGATCCCGTTCACGGCCCAGGAGGCGGTCAGCCTCCGCGCCGCGTTCTCGGCGCGGGGTCCGGTCGACTGCCCCGCGTGCGGCGGGAACTTCACCCTCGGCCCCTCCCGCCGCACCGACGCCGGCACGGAGCGGCTGGTGCTGTGCACCCGCTGTGGCCGCGCGGCCGTGATGCGCGACGCGCCCGCCGCCCGGGTCCTCGTCGTCTCGAGCGTCGCCCCGCTGCGCAACCTGCTCCACGACATGCTGGCGAGCGCCGGCCACGAGGTGATCGAGGTGGACGACGCGGGGGTCGGCCTTCGCGCCTACGAGGCGCTGCCGGCCGACGTGGTGCTCCTCGACGTGGTGGCGACCGGTCGCGTGCCGGCCTCCGAGTTCCTGCGGCGGCTGCGCGCCGGCGCCGCCGGCGCGCGCGTCGTCGCGCTGGCGGGCCGGCCGTCCTATTCCGGTGTGGATCCGCTGGAAGTGGTGAGCGGGCTGGGCGTGCTGCCCACGCTCCGGGTGCCGATCTCGCGGGAATCGCTGCTCGGGGTCGTCCAGGACGTCCGCGCCTAGGCGGTCCGCCGCCGGCGCCCCGCAGCGCCGCTACAGCTGCGCGATGACGTCGATCTCCACCAGCACGTTCTTGGGCAGGGTCCGCACCGCCACGGTGGAGCGCGCGGGTCGGTGGTCGCCGAACGCCTGCGCGTACACCTCGTTCATCCCGGCGAAGTCGTCCATGTCGGCCAGGAATACGGTGGTCTTCACCACGTGGCGGAAGCTGCTGCCGGCCTCCTCCAGCACGGCCGCGATGTTCTGGAGCACCCGCTCGGTCTGCGCGCGCACGTCGCCCTCGACCACCTGCATGGTGGCCGGATCGAGCGGGATCTGCCCCGAGGCGAAGAGGAACCCGCCGGCCACCACCGCCTGGCTGTAGGGGCCGATCGCCTGCGGCGCATGCCGCGTGCCGATGCTCCTGATGTCGCTCATCGAGCCGCTCCCGGTTCGTCAGCTCCGGGCGGGCCGCCCGCCCGCCGCCTCATCCCAAGCTACCCAGACCGAAGAGACGTCGCGCGTTGGCCGCCGTCAACTCGGCCAGCCGCTCCGGCACGGTGCCCCTGAGCGCCGCGAGCCGGGCGGCGGTGGCCGCCACGTAGGCGGGCTCGTTCCGCCCGCCGCGATGCGGCACCGGTGCCAGGTACGGCGCGTCGGTCTCGACCAGCAGCCGTTCGTCGGGCACCTCCGCCACGGCCCACGCCTGATCCCAGTTCCGGAAGGTGATCATCCCGCTGAAGGACACCATCAGGCCGCGCGCTAGCGCGGCCTCGAGCACGGGGCGCCCGGCGCTGAAGCAGTGCAGGACGCCTGCGAGCCCCTCCGGCGCCTCGCCGACGAGTCGAGCGGTGTCCTCGTCCGCCTCCCGCGAGTGCACGATCACGGGCTTGCCGAGGCGGGCCGCCTGGGCCAGGTGCCAGGTGAACGCCGCCCGCTGGGCCTCGCGCGGCGAGCGGTCGTAGTGGTAGTCGAGCCCGGTCTCCCCCACGGCCGCGACGCGCGAATCGGCCAGCAGCCGCTCGAGCGCGGCGGCCGCCGCGGGGTCGAAGTCGGCGGCGTGGTGGGGATGGAGACCGGCAGTCGGCACGAGCCGCGGCGCGCCGGCCGTGGCGGCAGGATGCTCCGCGGCCAGCGCGAGGCAGCGCTCCGACGCCTCGACCGTGTCCGCCACGCAGACGACCGCCTCGAGACCCTCCGCGCGCGCGCGCGCCAGGACCTCGAGGCGGTCCCCGTCGAAGGCGGGGTCGGCCAGGTGGCAGTGCGAGTCGATCAGCCGCACGCGCCCGCCGTCGCGGCCGTGACGCGCGGGCCGGCTACGGCTTGGCCGCCGCCTCGCGCGGCGGCTCGGGCGAGGGCACCGCGACCGCCCTCCCGCCGCCGGCCGCCGCCACCCGCGCCCGGACGCCCCGCGCCTCCTTGCCCGGCCAGCGGTGCTCGATGGCGAGCAGCACCGGCGAGGCGATGTAGATCGACGAGAAGGTCCCGGTGAAGATGCCGAAGGTCATCACCCAGGCGAACGGACGGATGACCTCGCCCGCGAAGATCAGCAGCGCGAGCGTGGTGGCCATGGTGGTGCCGTGGGTCAGCACGCTCCGGGGCAGCGTCTCGTTGATGCTCCGGTTGAGGATGCCCGCGAGGTCGTCGCGCTTGTACTTGTGCAGGTTCTCGCGCACCCGGTCGAAGATGATGATGGTGTCGTTGAGCGAGTAGCCGACCACGGTGAGGATGGCCGCCACCACCACCAGCGACACCTCGAGGTTCATGTAGCGGATGAACGCCAGGGTCGTCAGGATGTCGTGCGCCGTGGCCAGCGTGGCGGCGACGCCGAACCGGAACTCGAACCGGAACGCCAGGTAGACCAGGGTCGCGAGGAACGACAGCAGGATGGCGATGAAGGCCTTCTGCCGCAGCTCGCCGCCCACCTTGGGGCCCACGGCCTCCCCGCGATCGCTCCGGAAGCTCTCGGCGCCGAAGGACCGGGACAGCGCCGTGTCCACGATCGACGCCGTCCGCTCCGCCTGCTGCTGGTCCACCGCCGCCGTCGGCGAGAGCCGGGTGCGGATGGTGAAGTCCTGCGGCGTGCCGAACTGCTGGATCTCCGCGTTGTGCAGGCCGCCCTTGTCGAGCGCGGCGCGGATCGCCCCGGCGCTCGAGGGCTGCGCCATGTGCACCTGCACGAGCGTGCCGCCCGTGAACTCGATGCTGTAGTTGAGGCCGCCGGCCAGGATCCAGATCAGGCCCGGGATGATGATGGCCGCGGTGAGCCCGTAGGCGAAGTGCCGGAGCCCGATGAAATCGTAGTTGGCGTGCGCGAAGAATCTGGTCATTTAGATGCTCAGGGTCTGGAGCCCCGGCCGGCGCTCCAGGTAGATCATGTAGAAGGTGCGCGTCACGTAGATCGCGGTGATCATCGACGCGATGATGCCCAGGATCAGCGTGGCCGCGAAGCCGCGGACCGGACCCGTTCCGAACTGGAACAGGAACGCCGCGGTCAGGATGGTGGACACGTTGGAGTCCACGATGGCGTTCATCGCCATCTTGTAGCCCGCGTCGATGGCCAGCCGGACCGACTTGCCCAGCGCCAGCTCCTCGCGGATGCGCTCGAAGATCAGCACGTTGGCGTCCACCGCGATGCCCACCGACAGCACGAAGCCCGCGACGCCCGGCAGGGTCAGCGTGGCGCCGAGCGCCGACAGGCCGCCCACGGTGAGCAGCGTGTACAGGATCAGCGCCGCGACGGCCAGCGATCCGGCGAGCCGGTAGTAGCCGATCATGATGACGATGACGAGGCCGACGCCGACGACCGCCGCGACCGTGGCGTCGTGGATCGAGTCCCGGCCGAGCGACGGCCCCACCGAGCGCTCCTCGACGATCTGGAGCGGCGCCGGCAGCGCGCCGGCCTTCAGCACCAGGGCGAGGTCCTGCGCGTCCTGCAGGCTCGCGTTGCCCAGCTCGATCTGGCCGTGGGTGGCGATCTGGCCGCGGATCACCGGCGGCTGGCTCTGCACCAGGTTGTCCAGCACGATCGCCATGTTGTGGCCGATGTTCTTGCCCGTCTCCCGCTCGAACACCCGCCCGCCGATGCGCGACAGGGTGAAGTTCACCACCGCCTGGTTGGTGAGCGGGTCGAGCTGGGCCCGCGCGTCGGTCAGCTCCTGGCCCGTGATGATCGGCTTCTCGGCCAGGGCGTACAGGCCGAGGTAGCCCCGCGCCGCCCGCGACAGCGCCTGCGCGCTCCACCGCATCACGATGCCCCGCGGCAGCAGGTGCATCGAGTCCACGTGCTCCAGCATCGCCGAGACGATGGCCACCTTCTCCTGCGGCACCATGAACTCGCCCGGCATCTGGCCCTCGAACAGGAGCCGCGACAGCACGCCCGCGGTGTCGGAGGAGCCGGCGCCCGGGATGCCCCCGGCCTTCGCCGTGTCGCGCCCGCGCGCGCGGCCCGTGTCGGGTGCCGCGCCCCCTCCCCCCAGGATCCGCTCGACCGACGGTGCCGCGGCGGGCGTCGCCCCCGGCGGCGCCGCCGCGCGGTGCGCCGACTCCGCGACCGCGAGGCCGATGCTGCGCTCGGTCACGCCCGCGGCCGCGAGGGCGTGGTCCATCGCCGGCAGCGCCCGGCGGAACAGGCCCTCGATGTCGGTCATCTCGAACTGCAGGAACGCCGACCGCTGCACGATCGCCTTGGCGCGCGCCGGATCCTTGAGGCCGGGCAGGTCCACGATGATGCGGCTGGTGCCGAGCTTCTGGACCAGCGGCTCGGCCACGCCGAACTCGTCGATCCGGGTGCGGATCACCTTGAGCGCACGGTCGAGGGCGTCAGTCGGATTGGCGACCTTGCCCTTGCTCTGGTCGAGCTCGAGGCCGAGGTGGATGCCGCCCTGGAGGTCCAGGCCCTCCTTGAGGGCGACCTTCCGCTCGGTCGTGTCGTGCATCAGCCCGTCGCTGCCGCGGGTGCGGATCTTCACGTCCCGGGGCCAGAGGCTGAACACGGCGATCGCGGCGAGGAGACCGATGACGATCAGGCGAGCGCGAATCGAATCAAGCATGTGAGGCCCGTGGAAAGAGGCAAACGTCAGAGGTTAACGGCGCCGTCCGGCTCAGTCAACGCACGGAGCGCGTCGGCGCGGTCGCGCTCCAGCTGGTCCCGCAGCGCCCCGGGCGAGGGGAAGGCCTTCACGTCGCGCAGGCGCCGCACGAACTCGACCGTGACCGTCTCGCCCACCAGGTCGCCCTCGAAGTCGAACAGGTGCGCCTCCAGGATCCGCTCCGCCTCGGCGAAGGTGGGCCGCGGCCCCAGGTTCAACATCGCTCCGCGCCGCTCCCCACGCCACGCGACCTGCGCCGCGTACACCCCGTCCGGAGGCAGCAGCTTCTTGGGATCGGGCGGCGCCAGGTTCACGGTGGGCGTCCCGAGCCCCCGCCCCCGCCCCGCCCCGCGCATCACCACCCCCGTCACCCCGTACCAGCGACCCAAGCCGCGCCGCGCCGTGGCGAGGTCGCCGCCCGCGACCGCCCGCCGGATCAGCGTCGAGGACACCGGCCGGCCGTCCACCGCGACCGCCGGCACCACGTCCACCGCGAAGCCGTCCTCCCGGCCGATGCGGCGCAACAGCTCCACGCCGCCCGCCCGGCCGCGCCCGAACCCGTGGTCGTAACCGATCACCAGCTCCGCCAGCGCGAAGCGGCGCTCCAGCTCCTCCCGCACGAACCGTTCCGGCGGCAGCTGCGCCAGCGCCGCCGTGAAGGGCAGGAACACCACGTGGTCCACCGGCGACTGCGCCAGCACGGCCCGCTTCTCGTCCGCCGTGGTCAGCAGGCGCGGCGCGGCCCGCGGGTTCACCACCTCCAGCGGGTGCGGCTCGAACGTGACCAGCACGCTCCGGCCTCCCGAGGCGGCGGCCCGCCGCGCGATCTCCGCGAGCACCGCCTGGTGACCGAGGTGCACGCCGTCGAACGTGCCCACCGTCAGCACGTCGCCGCTCACGAGGTGGTCGCCTCCGAGCGCCCGAGGGCCGTCGTGCGGGCGGCGCGAAGAACGCTCGGGGAGCGAGGGCCGTCCCTCACGGCGCGGTCGCCTCCGAGCGCCCGAGGGCCATCGTGCGGGCGGCGCGAAGAACGCTCGGGGAGCGAGGGCGGTCCCTCACGGCGCCAGCACCACCAGCGGCGCGTAGCGGCCCTCGTGCCACTCGGCCACGGCCAGGAGCCGGCCGTCGCCGAATACCGCCACCGGGCCGTCGAGCTTCCGGACCTCCTCGATCTTCCGCCCGTGGGTGATGGCCTCCGCGGGGCCCGCGCCGACCTCGAGGACCGGCAGGTGCCGCACCGCGTCGGCGAGCGGGAGCAGCGCCGGCACGCCCTGCGTCAGCGCCGCCAGCGGCACCGCGTCCTCCACCCGCCACGGCCCGATCGACAGCCGCCGCAGCGCCGCCAGGTGCGCGCGCGAGCCCAGCTCGCGCCCCACGTCCCTCGCGATCGCACGCACGTAGGTGCCCGACCCGCACTCGACGTCCACCGCCACCTCGCCCGCGTCGCGGTCGAGCGGCCCGCACCCCAGCACCTCGATCCGCACCGGCACCGCCGCCAGCTCCACCGCCTCACCCCGCCGCGCCCGGCGGTAGGCCCGCTCGCCGGCGACCTTCTTGGCCGAGACCTGCGGCGGCACCTGGGTCGGCCGCGCGGCCACGCGCTGGAGGGCCGCGGCGACGTCGGCGTCGCTCCGGCCGCGCCACCCGTCGTCCCGCTCCCCGGGCTCACCGGCCGCGTCGTCGGTGGACGTCTCGCACCCGAAGCGGATGGTCCCCCGGTAGCGCTTGGGGAGGAGCGCCACGAACCGCGCCAGCCGCGTCGCGCGTCCCGCCAGCACGACCAGCAGCCCCGTGGCCGCCGGGTCGAGCGTGCCCGCGTGCCCCACGCGCCGCTCGCCCAGGGCGCGGCGGGCGGCGGCCACCACGTCGTGCGACGTCGGGCCCGCGGGCTTGTCCACGAGGAGCAGGCCGTCGGTCGTCAGGCGTGCTCGTCCCCGGCCGCGCGCAGCTGCGCCAGCAGCGCGTCGATGCGCGAGGCGCGCTCCGACTCCCGGTCGAGCTCGAAGACGACCTCGGGCACCGTCCTCAGCCGCAGCCGCTCGCCGATGGCGTGGCGCATCGCGCCGGCGGCGTGGGTCAGGGCGCGGCGGCTGCGCTCTTTCGCCTCCTCGTCGCCGTGCGCCATCACCCGCACCACTGCCCGCTTGAGGTCGGCCGTCACCTTCACGCCCGTCACCGTCACCAGCCCGATGCGCGGGTCCCGCGCCTCGGCGGTGAGGAACTCGGCGACGGCCTCGCGGATCGCTTCGGCCACGCGCTGCGGGCGGCGCCCGGGGGTGCGGTTCATGCGAACGAGATCTCGGTGGAGACGATGTACGCCAGGGGCTCGCCGGCGATCAGCCGGTCGCAGGAGCCGAGCACTTCCTCGGCGTGCCGCCGGTCGGTGGTGACCACGCTGCAGGCCAGGGCGGCGCGCTGCCAGGCGTCCTGGTGGTCCACCTCGGCGGCCGAGACGTTGAACTGCCGGTGCAGGCGGTCCTTCAGGCTCTTCACGATCCGCCGCTTGTCCTTGAGCGACTGGCAGCCGGCCAGCGTCAGCTCCCACGACCGGACGGCGACGACCACGGGCCTACTCGACCCGGGCCGTTCCCGCCGTCTCGAGGCTGCGCGCCACGCTCTCGATGCGGAACGCCTCGATCACGTCCCCGACCTTGAGGTCGTTGAAGTTCTCGATGCCGATGCCGCACTCCAGCCCGTCCTTGACTTCCTTCACGTCGTCCTTGAAGCGGCGCAGCGACGAGAAACCGCCGGTGTAGACCACCACGGCGTCGCGGATCACCCGCGCCTTGGTGCCCCGCTGGATCATCCCGTTCCGGACGTAGCAGCCGGCGATCGTCCCGACGCCCGAGATCTTGAACAGCTGGCGCACTTCCGCCTCGCCCACCACCACTTCCTTCTGCTCCGGCTTGAGCAGGCCTTCCAGCGCCGCCTTCACGTCGTCCACCGCCTCGTAGATGATGCGGTAGGCGCGGATGTCCACGTGCTCCTTCTCGGCCGCGCTGCGCGCGTTCGAGTCGGGCCGCACGTGGAAGCCGATGATGATGGCCTGGGCCGCCTTGGCCAGGAGCACGTCGGACTCGTTGATGGCCCCGACGCCGCGGTGCACCACCTCGACCTTGACCTCCGCCGTCGAAAGCTGCGACAGCGCGTCGGCCAGGGCCTCGGCCGGTCCGCCCTGGTCCGCCTTGATGATGATGCGGAGCGCGGCCCCGGCCGCCTCGTCCTTCTTCTGGAAGAACTCCTCCAGCGACACCCCGGCCCGGCTGCCGCGCCGGTGCTGCGCTTCGCGGTCCAGCCGCTGCCGCTTCTGCGCCGTCTCGCGCGCCTGGCCGCTGTCCGCCACCACGGCGAACGAGTCGCCGGCCTCCGGGACCCCCTGGAAGCCGAGCACCTGCACCGGCGTGGCGGGGCCCGCCTCCTTCACCAGATTGCCGCGCTCGTCGAACATCGCGCGCACCACGCCCGAGTACATGCCGCAGATGAAGGCGTCGCCGACCCTCAGGCTGCCCGCCGTCACCAGCACGGTGGCGAGCGGCCCCTTGCCCGGATCGAGGGAGGCCTCCAGCACGGTGCCCGCGGCGGGCTTGTCCGGGTTGGCCTTGAGGTCCAGCAGATCGGACTGGAGCAGGATCTGCTCCAGCAGCTTGTCCACGTTGGTGCCCTTCTTGGCGGAGATCGGCGTGGCCAGCGTCTGGCCGCCGAAGTCCTCGAGGACCACCCCCTGCTGCAGCAGGTCGCGCTTGACCTTGTCCACGTTGGCCGTGGGCAGGTCGATCTTGTTGATCGCCACCACCAGCGGGACGCCGGCGTTCTTGGCGTGGCTGATCGCCTCGATGGTCTGCGGCATCACCTGGTCGTCCGCCGCCACCACCAGCACCACCAGGTCGGTGACCTGCGCGCCGCGGGCGCGCATCGCGGTGAAGGCCTGGTGCCCCGGGGTGTCGAGGAACGTGACCCGGCGGCCGTTCGGCAGCAGCACGTTGTACGCGCCGATGTGCTGCGTGATGCCGCCCGCCTCGCCCGCGATGACGTTGGTCTTGCGGATGAAGTCGAGCAGCGACGTCTTGCCGTGGTCCACGTGGCCCATCACGGTCACGATCGGCGGCCGCGGGTGGAGGGTCTCCTCCGGCTCCGGCGCCTGCTCGACCGCGGCGGCGGCGGCGTACTCCTCCTCGCGCACCGCCTGGAAGCCGTACTCCGAGCAGATCAGCTCGATCTGGTCGAAGTCCAGCCGCTGGTTGACGGTGACCATCATCCCCAGCTCCTTGAAGGCGAAGGCGACGATCTGCGACGCCGGCACCTTCAGGATCTCCGCCAGCTCGGCCACCGAGATGAACTCGTTGACCCGGACGAGGGTCTTCTCCTTCTCCTTCTCCTCGGCGACGCGCTGCGCCTCGAGGTCCCGGAAGCTCGGCTCGTCGTCGCGGCGCCGCACGCCCTTCCGCGCCGGCCCGCGGATCGTGGCCAGGGTGCGCGCCACGTTCTCGGCCACCGCCTCCTGGTCCACCGTCCACTTCTTGCCCTTCTTCCGCTTCTTCTTGTCGCGGCGCCGGTCCTCGATGACGCCGCCCGGCGCGGCCGACGCGACGGGGCGCGGCGGCGGCGCGCCGGCGCCGGGGACGGCCGACGCCACGGGCTTCGGCCGGGCCGAGATGGGACGGCCCACCGGGGTCGGGATGTGCCCCATGCGCTCGCGCGGGGGCGCGCCCGACGGCGGCGCCGCACCCGCCCCGGCGCTCACGGTCACCGGCACCGCCGGCGGAACGAAGGCGGACGGCGGCGCGGCCTCGACCGGCGCCGTGCCGGCCGGCGCCGAGGGCGCGGCGGCGGCCGGCATGAACAGCTCGGCCGGCCCCTCCTCTTCCTCTTCGGGCGCTTCGGGCGGCGCCAGCTCGGGCGGGAACAGCTCCGAGACGTGCAGGGCCGGCTCTTCCGCCACTTCCTCGACGAACAGCGTGCCCACCTCGGGCTCGCGGGCGGCGGCCTCCGCCGCGGCCTGCGCGGCGGCCTCGGCCTCCTGCGCGGCGACCTCGGCC
Source organism: Gemmatimonadales bacterium (assembly GCA_035502185.1). Lineage (NCBI taxonomy): Bacteria > Pseudomonadati > Gemmatimonadota > Gemmatimonadia > Gemmatimonadales > Gemmatimonadales bacterium. Next base: position 24,329 of record DATJUT010000046.1, on the reverse strand, counting down.
GCGGTGCGGCGGCGGCGCTTCTGGCGCGGCTCCTCCGCGGCCTTCGGCGCGGGCGCCTCGACGGCCTTGGCCTTCGCCGGGGCCCGGCGGCGGCCCTTCGCCGGCGCGGGCTGCTTCTCCTTCCGCTTCTCCCGCTCCCACCGCGTGCGCACCCGCGCGACCTTGTCTTCCTCCAGGGCGCTCAGGTGGCTCCGGACGAAGATGTCCATCTCGCGGAGCAACTTGATCAGCTCGTCGCTGGCGATGCCGAACTCGGCGGCCAGATCGTGCACCCGCAGACTCATTTGCCGACTCTCTCCCCTCGGTCATCCACCTTCAGATACGCCTTCAGCCCCCGCGCCAGCTGCCGGTCGAGCACGGCGACCCCGTGCACCGGCGGGTGGCCCAGCGCCTTGCCGAGCGCGTCGGCATCCGGCCCGATCAGCACCGTCACGGCCCGGTGTCCGGCCAGCGACTCGAGCCGCTCGCGCGCCCGCGCGCTGGCGTCGTTCGGCAACACCACCGCCTCCGCCACGCCCCGCCGCAGCGCTTCCCGCGCGGCGTCCACCCCGATCGCCAGGCGGCGCGCCCGCGCGCCGAGCCCCAGCAGGCCGAGGGCGGTCCGCGCCGCGTCGGTCACTCCGACGGCGGCGCGTCGGGCGACGCCGGCGCCTCGGGCTCCGGCGCGCCACCGGTCTCCGCCGGCGCCTCCTGCGGCGCGGCTTCGGCGCTCGCGGCCGAGCCCGACTCGTCGGTCGTGGTCAGCTCGTCGATCAGCGCCAGCAGCCGGTCGGCCATCTCCGGCGCCATGCCCGGGATCGCCCGCACTTCCTCCGGCTCGAGGTCGAGGATGTCGGAGAAGGTGCGGTAGCCGGCACCGTCCAGCACGGCCAGCAGGTCTTGCGTGATCCCGCCCAGCTCGGCCAACGGCACCGACGCGACGTCCTCGCCCTCCTCCGTCGGCGCCGGCGGCAGCGGGGCGAACAGCGGCCGCTCGCCGCCGCGCTCCAGCCACTCGCGGCTCGAGTAGAGGTCGATCTTCCAGCCCGTGAGCTCCGAGGCGAGCCGGACGTTCTGCCCGTTCCGGCCGATCGCCAGACTCAGCTGGTCCTCGTCCACGATCGCCTGGATCGTCTTGGTCTCGGGATCGGAGAACACGCGCGCCACCCGGGCCGGCGCCAGGGCCAGCCGGGCGAACCGCTCGGGGTCGGGACTCCACGGCACGATGTCGATCCGCTCGCCGCCCAGCTCGTTCACCACCGCCTGCACCCGGCTGCCCTTCAGGCCCACGCAGGCGCCCACCGGGTCGATGCCGTCGTCGCGGCTGAACACCGCGATCTTGGTGCGGCTGCCCACCTCGCGGGCGGTGGCCCGGATGTCCACGATGCCCTGCTGGATCTCCGGCACCTCCAGCTTGAACAGCGCCTTCACGAACAGCGGATCGCCGCGCGACAGGATGAGGCGCGGGCCTTTCGGCGTCTCCTCGAGCTTCTTGAGGACCGCGCGGATCGTGTCGCCCTGGTGGAAATGCTCGCGGTGGTTCTGCTCGCGGTAGGGGATGATCGCCTCCGCCTCGCGGAACTTGTTCAGCATCACCACGATCTTGCCGCGCTCGATCTGCTGCACCTCGCCCGACAGCAGCTCGCCCACGCGATCCGCGAACTCCTCGCGGATCCGGGCCCGCTCCCCCTCCCGCACCCGCTGGATGATGCGCTGCTTGGCCGCCTGCACCGCGTTGCGCCCGAACTCCGCGAAGTCGACGTCCTCCTCGAGCACGTCGCCGACCTGGAAGTCCGGATCGTTCCAGCGGGCCTCCTCCAGGGAGACCTGGCGGCTCGGGTCCTCCACCGCCTCCACCACCTCGCGCAGCACGGTGATGCGGATCTGCCCCGACATGTCGTCGAGGCCGATGTCGGCCCGCACGTTGGGGCCGTACTTCTTGGTCAGCGCCGCCAGCACGCCGTCGCGAATCAGGTCCCGCAGCTCGTTGCGGTCGAGCTGCTTCAGCGAGGCGAGCTCCTTGAACGCCGACAGGACTTCGGTGCCGCTCATGTCATGTGCTCCACGCGCGCTACCATTCGAACGCCAGGCGCGCCTCTTTGATCTCCGCCAGCTTCAGCGTGCGCCGCACGCCGCCGGGAAACTCCAGCACCACGCTCGACCCGTCCGGCCCGTCGATCACCTCGAGGGCCCTCACCTGGAACCGCCCGTTCAGGGCCGGCACCAGGATCTCGACGCCGTGACCCAGGAACCGCCGCCACTCGTCCGGCCGCCGGAGCGGCCGCTCGAGCCCCGGGGACGACACCTCCAGCACGTACCGCCCTTCCCCGACGCCCTCGGCGTCAAGCCACGGCTCGAGCGCGCGGCTCACTTCCGCACACTCGCCCACCGTGATCCCGCGGGCCGCTCCCGCGTCGGGCCGGTCGATCCGGAGCTGGATGAGCGGCCGCCGACGGGCGCCGCCCACCCGGCACTCGACGACCTCGAAGCCCAGCGCAGCGACCCGTTCGGCCAGGGCGCGTTGGAGGTCGGATGGCAGCAACACGGATACCCCAGGAAACAAAAAATGTGGGGCAACAACCCCACATCCGAGAAAGCGAGCCGCGCCCCCACGACCCGCGCTACGACGCCGGAAAGCTAGACCCCGCCTGGACCGCCGTCAAGGCGAGCCGGCCGCGGGGCTACGGGGCCACCAGCGCCAGGAACCTCGGGTCCCGCCGGACGCCGTCGAACGCCGGCTCGTCGCGCAGGTGCAGCTGGAAATGCGCGTCGCGCCGCGGCCGGTAGCGCTCCAGCCACCAGAACGCGCGGGCTGTGTCGCCGACGGCAAGATAGGCGTCGCCGAGCGCCGCGGCGAGGTGCACACCCGGCCGCACGGAGTCGGCCGCCGCCTCGGCGGCGCGGACGTAGGCGCGCGCGCCGGCGGTGTCGCCCCGCACCACCAGCACGCGCGCCAGCTCCATCAGGCCGGGCCGGTCCTGCGTCGAGAGCAGCAACCGGTCGGCGGCCTCGAACTGGGCCTGCGCCTCGTCGAGCCGGCCGCGCCACAGCGCCACCTGCCCGCTCTGGGCGCGGGCCAGCATGTAGGTCGGGTCGGCCGCGACGGCGCGGGCACACCAGGCGGCCGCCGAGTCGAACTGGCGACTCACGAAGAGCGCGAACCCGAGGTAGGTGAGCTTCTCCGCGTCCCCCGGATCCAGGGCGACCGCGCGATGGTACGCCGCCACGGCCGCCGCGTGCTGGTTCGTCTCCAGGAGGTTCATCGCGAGCCGCTGCCACGCGTCGGCGTCCAGCGAATCCGCGGCGAGTATCGCGCGGTAGGCACGGATCGAGGCCGTGCGATCCGTGGGATCCACGCGCTGGCCGATCTCGGCCTGGAGCAGCCGCACCCGGCGGTCCGACGGCGCGAGCTCCGCGGCGCGCTCGGTCGCGGCCAGCGCGACCGCCAGCGTGCTCTCGGCGCTCAACCCCGCGATCCGGAATCGCCAGACCATGGCCCAGTCGAGCGCGTCGGCGAGGCCGGCCCAGGCGAGCGCCGACATCGAGTCGCGGGCGATCGCCTCCCGCGCGAGGCCGAGGGCCCGGGTCATCGCGGGCTCGGTCCGCCGGGACACGAGGTATCGCACCCGCATGACGAGGTCGTAGCTGCCCGGATCGGCCTGCGCCGCAGCGGGGCCCGGCGTCGTCCGGATGCCGATCGCGCGCAGCGCATCGGTCGCCAGAGCGAGCCCGAGAGCGGGCAGATCGCGCGGCGCCCGCCCCAGCCGCGTCGTCCAGACGATGCGGCCCGTGCGCGCGCGCTCGAGGCGGCACCGGACGACCACGCCCTCGCCGGCGCGCCGCGCACTGCCCGCGAGCACGTAGTCGGCCGACGCGCGGCTGGCGCGCGGACCCACGACCACGACCGCGTGGGAGGCGAGGAGCGCCGCCTGCACGTCCGCCGCGATCCCGCTCGCGATGTAGGCGTACGCGCTGTCCTCCGGCTGGAGATCCAGCACCTGGATGCGCGGCAGCGCGGCGCGTCCGGGGCCGCACGGCGCCGGCGTGCCGTCGGGACACTGGGCGGCGGCCGCGCGCGCGACGACCAGCGCCGCGACCGCGGCGAGGAGGAAGCCGATGTTCGGGTGGGACACAGCGGCCAATATAGGCCCGGCCCCGGCGTCGGGCGAGGCGCTCAGGCCTGCGGTCTGCCCAGGTAGGCCACCATCCGGCCGTCGCGCCCGTCCGAGCCGCGGTGCGAGAAGAACCGGTCGCGCGAGCAGGCCGTGCAGTGGGGCGAGCGGCTCACGTCGCGAATCCCCAGCTTCGCGGCCCGCGCCGCCAGCGCATCGCGCAGGTCGAGCTGCACCGGGCGCCGGGTGCGGCGGCCCTCGATGGCCAGCACGACCTCGGGCCCGACCTCGTAGCACCCGCCGCAGATCGCCACGCCGAGGTGCAGCGCGAGGTCGGCGGCGCCCACCCCCGCGCGGCCCGCCAGCATGCCGACGCCGCGCTCCAGGATGCCGGCCGCGACGCCACGCCATCCGGCGTGCAGCAGGGCGAACGCCGTCCCGCCGGGCGCCGCGAGGTAGACCGGGACGCAGTCGGCGATGGTGACGGCGAGCAGCAGGCCCGGCTGCGCCGTCGCGTGCCCGTCCACGTCGTCCATCACGTGCCAGCCCGGGGCGACGCCCTCGTGCCATACGACCGTGGCCGTGTGCGCCTGCCGCGCCATCTGGAGCGCGGGAAACGCCGGCCGCACGCCGTGGAGGAAGGCGCGCCACCGGCCCATCACCCGGCCGACGGGCTCCTCCGTCTGCAGGCCCAGCGAGAACCCGCCGTTGCCGCCCCGCACCGTGAGGCCCGCCACGAGGCCGAAGCGCGCGCGCCACTCCTCCAGCTCCGCGCGCGGCACGATCGGGTCGGCGAGCGCGACCTCCGCGACCAGCCGGGCTTCCGGCCGGTCGGCCTCCGGGTCCTGCGGTCTCGTCGCCGTGGTGGCACTCGCGTCACCGCCGGATCGTGCGGGCGGCGCGAATGAGGCGTGAGTCACTGGTCGGTCTTCGTCCACGGCGCTCACCGCTCGCGGCGCTCGATCACCGCGCCGAGCGCGGTGAGCCGCTCGTGGATCCGCTCGTACCCGCGTTCGATCTGCCCCACGTTGTGGATGGTGCTGGTCCCCTCGGCCGCCAGCGCGGCCAGCAGGATCGCCATCCCCGCCCGGATGTCCGGGCTCTCGACCGTGCCGGCGTGCAGCGCCGACGGTCCGGCGACCACGGCGCGGTGCGGATCGCACAGCACGATCCGCGCACCCATCCCGATGAGCTTGTCCACGAAGAACAGGCGAGACTCGAACATCTTCTCGAACAGCAGCAGCAGGCCCTCGCACTGCGTGGCCGTGACCAGGGCGATGCTCATCAGGTCCGCCGGGAAGGCGGGCCACGGCCCGTCTTCCAGCTTGGAGACGTGGCCGCCGAGGTCGTCCTGGATGCGCCGCGCCTGGCCGGCCGCCACGATCAGCCGGTCGCCGTCCAGCCGCGGCGCGACCCCGAGCCGCTCGAAGCCCATCAGGGTGGCGCGCAGGTCCTCGGCGCGCACGCCCTCGATGGTGAGCGCGGAGTTCGTGACCGCCGCCAACCCGACGAACGAGCCGACCTCGATGTGGTCGGGGCCGATCGCGAACCGCGCGCCCTTCAGGACAGCCCCGCCCTCGACCGTGACCGTGTTGGTGCCGATGCCCTCGATCCGCGCGCCGAGCGCGACGAGGAAGTGCCCCAGGTCCTGCACGTGCGGCTCCGAGGCGGCGTTGCGCAGCACCGTGCGGCCCCGGGCCGCGACCGCGGCCATCAGCGCGTTCTCGGTCCCGGTGACGCTCGCCTCGTCGAGGAACACCTCGGCGCCCACCAGCTGCTTGGCCTCGAAGTCGAAGCTCGCGCCCACCGAGACCTCCGCCCCCAGGCGCTGCAGCGCGAGCAGGTGGGTGTCGATCCGCCGCCGGCCGATCACGTCGCCGCCGGGCGGCGGCAGCCGCACCCGGCCGAACCGCGCCAGCAGCGGACCCGCGAGCAGCACCGACGCACGGATCTTCCCGCACAGCGCCGGATCCGGGTCGGTGGCCTTCGCGTGGCGCGCGTCGAGGGCGAGCGTGTGCTCGCCTTCCCAGGCGGCCGTGACGCCCTGCGCGACCAGCAGCTCGAGCATCGTCTCGACGTCGCGGATGCGCGGCACGTTCTCGAGGGTGCAGGGCCCGTCCGCCAGGAGCGTAGCGGCGAGGATCGGCAGGGCGGCGTTCTTGTTGCCCGCGGGCCGGACCGTCCCGGAGAGACGGTGCCCGCCTTCGACGACGAAGAAGGGAGCCATGGCGCTCCAACAATGCAGATCGCGTTCACGCAGCGTCAAGGCGAAGGCTCTCGCAGCCGGGGGAGATCGAGCGGGCGGCGCGACGGCCGCTCCGTTCACGGTCGGCGGACAACGAGCGCGATTGCTTGACACCTCCGGCGCGCGGGTCGATGTTGCAGCCGCGATGACCGCCATTCCCGCCTGGGTCGCCCCGACGATCGCCATCGCGCTGGCCGTGATGGCCGCCTGCCTGCTGGTCATGGGTGGTGTGGCGCTCGCGATCGGCCTCGGCCTGCGCTCGCGCACCCGCGTGCTCACCGGCCAGCTCGCCACGCTCGCCGCCGACGCGCGCGCGGTGGCGGACCGCCTCAAGGCCGAGGTCGAGGGCTACGTCGACCTCTCGAGCGACACGCGCGCCCGGCTCAAGGGCGCCCTGGACGCGGTGCAGACCCGGCTCGAGGACCTGGACTCCCTGGCCGACGTGCTGCAGGACGAGGTCGAGGAGACGGCGCTGAGCGCGGCCTCGCTGCTCAGAACGGTCCGCCGCTCCGGCGCGGTCCTCGGCGCCGCGCGCCGCGCGGTGCGCCGCCGCCGTCCCGCCGAGCGGGAGGGCTGAGACGGGCGTGCGGCGCCTCGCGGCGTGCCTGGTCGTGGCGGTGCTCCTCCTCGCGCTCGTGCCGCACGACGCGTGGGCCTGGTCCCCGGGCACGCACGTCTTCATCGGGCAGTCGGTCCTGGCGAACCTGCAGTTCCTCCCGGGCTACCTGGCCGAGCTGCTGCAGAGCCACCCGCTCGACTTCCTCTACGGCTCCATCGCGGCCGACACCTCGTTCGCCAAGAAGTACGCGCCGGTCGGCCGGCACAGCCATGCCTGGCACGTAGGCCTGGAGATCGTGGAGCTGGCCGGCCGTGCGCCGCTCCGGGCGTTCGGCTTCGGCTACCTCGCGCACCTCGCGGCCGACGTCGTCGCGCACAACTTCTTCGTGCCGCGCCAGCTGGTGCTCACCTCGTCCACGCGGGCGCTGGGGCACTCGTACTGGGAGGGGCGCTTCGACATGCACGTCGGCGACGCGTACGCGCGCACCGCGCACGAGATCATCGCGCGCGACCACGCCGACGCCGACGAGCACCTCGACCGCATCATCTCCCCGACGATCTTCAGCGTGGGCACGAACCGCCGGCTGTTCCGCGGGATGGTGCAGCTCACCGATTGGGCCAACTGGCGCCGGGTGGTGCAGCTCGCGGCCGACGCGAGCCGCTGGGACCTCACGGACCGCGACGTGGAGCGGCACGTGGGCGCCTCGTTCAACTACGTGATGGACCTGTTCAACGCCGGGCCCGAGGCGCAGGCGCGGCGCTTCGAGCCCTCGGGGAGCCGCGCGCTCGCCGAGGCGAAGCGGCTGCGGCGCCTGGCGCTCTCCAACGGCGGACGCAAGGACGCCGACCGCGTGGCGGAGGTCGCGGAGGCGCACTTCGGCCTCCGGCCGACCAACCTGGGCTACTGGGAGCGCTACGACGTGGTGCCGCCGTGGCGGCAGGCGGGCGCGGCGTAGGTTGCGGAGCGCGGCCGCCTACGGCTGCAGCTCCGGCCGGGTATGAAGCAGGTTCCCCGCGATTGCCCAGTCCACGACGTCCCCCGGGTTGAGCGACAGGAATCCGGACTGGATCGTCACTGTCAGCCCCTCAGCGACGAATTCCGCCCCGCGCCCGAAGATCCAGGGGAAGCGCAGCACGAAACGACCGGTCGAGCCCGGATCGACCGTGCCCATCCGGTACGAATGGGTGCCGGCGCGGACGAAGATCACCGCCGTCTGTAGATAGGTGTTGGTGATGTTCACGATGACGCTGTCGGCCGGCTGCGGCGTCGCGGCAGCCGAACCTGCCCCGGTCCGGTGCGCGCAGGCCGAGCCTGCCACGAGCAGCATCGCGACGACGAGCGGCAGTCTGCTGAACATGGTTCCCTCCTCCAGCTTCACTCCCGCTGCCCAACAGTAGGCCGCACGGCCGCACGCAGCCAGATGCCGGCGTGCAAGTCTCTGGACGAATGATGAATGATTCCGTTGGGATTGTGAGCGCGCCGCTCGGTGCGATGCTCGGTTGAACGCAGACGGGGCGCCGCGAGGCGCCCCGTCTTCCTGCCCGCGTCGCCCGGCTACTTCTTGAGCGCCGCCGCGAGTGCCGTATTCACCGCTTTCGGATCCGCCTTCCCGCCGGACCGTTTCATCACCTGCCCCACCAGGAACCCGATCAGCTTGGTCTCGCCGGACCGGTAACGCGCGACCTCGGCGGGGTGTGCCTCGAGCGTCTCGCGGACCCAGCCGTCGATGGCGCCGCTGTCCGAGACCTGCAGGAGGCCGAGGCGCCCGGCAGTCTCGCGGGCGCTGTTCTTCGGCGTGGTGACCATCTCGCTCAACACGCGCCTGGCCGCCTGGCGGCTGAGCTGCCCGGCCTTCACGAGCCCGACCACTTCGCCGGCGAGCCCGGCGGATATCGGGATCGTCTCGCCGTCCTCGCTCAGGCTGAGCAGATCGTTCGCGACCCAGTTCCAGGCGTCCTTGCCTGCGTCTTTCCCCAGCCTGGCGGCGAACGACTCAAAGTAGTCGCCGATCGCGGCGGTCGCCGTCACCACCGCGCTCTCCGCGCTGCCGAGCCCGTAGTCCCGCTCGAACCGCTCCCGCCTCGCCGCCGGCAGCTCCGGCAGCGCCTGCCGCTCCGTCGCGAGCCACGCCTCACCCAGCACCAGCGGCGGGATGTCCGGCTCGGGGAAGTAGCGGTAGTCTTGGGCTTCCTCCTTGGAGCGCGTCGGCCGCACCTCGCCCGACGCCGCGTCGAACGTCATCGTCCGCTGCTCGATGCGCTCGCCCCGCTCGGTCGCCGCGATCTGCCGCGCGCGCTCGACCGTCAGTGCGTGCTCCACGCCCGAGAAGGAGTTCATGTTCTTGACTTCGGTGCGCGTCCGCAGCTCGGCGCTGCCCGCCGGCCGGATGGACAGGTTCGCGTCCACCCTCAGGCTCCCCTCCTCCATGTTGCAGTCCGACACCTCGACGTAGCGCAGCACCTGCTTGAGCGCGGCGAGATACGCGCGCGCCTCCGCCGGCGAGCGCAGGTCCGGCTCGCTCACGATCTCGACCAGCGGCACGCCGGAGCGGTTGAAGTCCACCGCCGTCATCCCCGGCACCCGGTCGTGGAACGACTTGCCGGCGTCCTCCTCGAGGTGCAGCCGCTTGATCCGCACCGTCACCGGCCCGCGCTCCGCCGAGGCGAAGGCCAGCGACCCGCCTGTGGCGAGCGGCTCGTCGAACTGGCTGATCTGGTAACCCTTGGGCAGGTCGGGATAGAAGTAGTTCTTGCGCGCGAAGATGCTGCGGCCGTGCACCGTGCAGCCCAGGGCGTACGCCGCGCGCACCGCCAGCCGCACGGCCCGCTCGTTCGGCACCGGCAGCGCGCCCGGGAGCCCCAGGCACACCGGGCACACGTTGGTGTTGGGCGGGTCGCCGAACCGCGCCGAGCAGGCGCAGAACATCTTGCTGCGCGTCAGCAGCTGGACGTGCACCTCCAGGCCGACGACGGTTTCCCAGGTCACCGGACCTCCGCCGTCGCGTCCACCGCGCGTTCCAGCGCCTGCGCGATGCGCACGATCGTGCTCTCCCCCTCCATCGGCCCGACGAGCTGGCCGCCGACCGGCAGCCCCTCGTCGCGGCCGATCGGCAGCGACAGGGCCGGCACCCACGCCAGGTTCGCCGTGCACACGAACACGTCGGAGAGGTACATCGCGAGCGGGTCGGCGAGGTTCTCGCCGAACTTGAACGCCGGCGTGGGCGTCGTGGGCGTGAACAGCGCGTGGACGCCGGATGCGAACACGCGCGCGAAGTCGGCCCGGATCGCCTCGCGCACCCGCTGCGCCTTGCCGTAGTACGCGTCGTAGTAGCCGGCGCTCAGCACGTAGGTGCCGAGCAGGATGCGGCGCCGCACCTCCGGCCCGAAGCCGCGGCCGCGCGTGGCGCGGTACATCGCCCGCACGTCGGCCGCCCCGCCCGCCCGCAGCCCGTAGCGCACTCCGTCGTAGCGCGCCAGGTTGCTCGACGCCTCGGCAGGGGCCACGATGTAGTAGGTGGGCACCGCGTACTTCGTGTGCGGCAGCGACACTTCGCGGGTCTCGGCCCCCAGCTCCTTCAGCCGCTCGAGGGCCCGGCGCGTCGCGGCCGCGACGCCCGCGTGCAGCCCCTTCGGGAAGTACTCGCGGGGCACGCCGATGACCGTGCCCGCCAGCGAGCCGGCCGCCGGCCCGGGCTCGCCGAGGGGAACGCGGTCCAGCGTCGTCGCGTCGCGGTCGTCGCGGCCGCTCACCGCCGCCAGCAGCCGCGCCGCGCTCGCCACGTCCCTCCCCAGCGTCCCGATCTGGTCGAGCGAGCTGCCGAAGGCCACCAGCCCGTAGCGGCTCACCCGGCCGTAGGTGGGCTTGATCCCCACCACGCCGCAGAACGCCGCCGGCTGCCGCACCGAGCCGCCGGTCTCCGATCCCAGGGCCATCGCGACCGCACCGGCCGCGACGGCCGCGGCGGAGCCCCCCGACGATCCGCCCGGCACCCGCGACGGGTCGCTCGGGTTGCGCGCCGGTCCGTAGGCCGACCACTCGGTCGAGGAGCCCATGGCGAACTCGTCGCACACGGTCTTGCCCGCCACCATGGCGCCCGCCTCTCGCAACCGCCGCACCGCGGTGGCCTCGTACGGCGAGCGCCACCCCTCGAGAATCTTCGAGCCGCAGGTGGTGGGGAACGTCGCGTCGGCGATCACGTCCTTGACCGCGACTGCCTCGCCCGCCAGCGCGCCGCCCGCCGCCGCGGGCGAGGCCGCGAGCGCGTCCGCCTGCTCGAGCAGCGCCGCCTCGGACCAGGCGAGGAAGGCGTGCGCGCCCTTCGCCTCGCAGGCCGCGATGCGGGCGGCCGCGTCCCGCGCCGCCTTCCGGAAATCGCTCACGGCACGTCGTCTCCGCGGTCCAGCTCGCCCAGCCGCGGCACCGTGAACAGCCCGCCGTGGAAGGCGGGGGCGATGTCCTTCGGCGCGCGGGTCAGCGAATCAGGGCCGATCTCGTCGCGCCGCAGGCGCGCCGCACGGGCGTCGCCCGCCGCCGCGTCGTCGGTCACCTCGCCCAGCTGCGCGAAGTAGTCCACGATGCGGGTGAGCTGGCGCTCCAGCTCCGCCGCCGCCTGGTCGTCCACCGCCAGCTCGGCCAGGGCCGCGATCTTCTCGACGTCCTTCCGGGTCACGCTCATCGGCTACACCCAGTCCCGCTCGAGGCCGGCGTACGCCGCCAGCAGCTGCTTGAGCCCCACGGTCTCGTCGTCAAACTCCACCGCGACCTTGAGATCGCGCCCCCGGCCCTCCACCCGCCGGATCGTCCCGCTGCCGAACCGCCGGTGCCGCACCCGCTCGCCGGTCCGGTACGCCGGCGCGTCGTCGGAGACCTCCGCCGCGTCGGGCTCCTCCGCACCGACCAGCGCCAGCGACCGGCCGGCGGCGGGCGCCGGCCGCCGCCGCGGCTCCCGCGCCAGGCCCCACGACGGCCGCGTCACCCGCTGCTCCGCCAGCGCGGGCGGTACGTCGTCCAGGAACCGCGACGGGAACCCCGCCCGCAGCTCCCCGCCCCGGCGCCGCGCGGTGGCGTAGGTCAGGAACACCTTGTCCTTGGCGCGCGTGACGCCCACGTAGCAGAGGCGGCGCTCCTCCTCCAGGGCCTCCGGCGTGTCGGCCCGCGACAGCGGGAACAGGCCCTCCTCCAGTCCCGCGATGGCGACGACCGGGAACTCGAGGCCCTTGGCCGCGTGCAGCGTCATCAGCGTGACGCCGTTCTCGCCGCGCTCGATCTCCGAGTTGCCCGTGAGCGCCGTCTGCGCGAGGAACCGCTGGATCGGGCTCTCGCCGCTCTCTCCTTCCGGCACCGGGGCGGCGGGGTCTGCCGCCTTGGCGTCTTCGCCGTCCGGCAACCGGTTCCGGTCGTCCGCCCTTCCCCCTTCGCCGTCAGCCATCTGCTCCGCCCCGTACTCCTCCGACCAGGCCGCGGCCGCCGTCACCAGCTCGGCCACGTTCTCCACCCGCTCCGGCCCGGTCTCGTCCTCCTCGAGCAGATAGCGCTCGAAGCCCGTGCGCGCGACGATCGCGCGCAGCGCCTCCGCCGGCTGCAGCGCCGCCAGCTCGCGGCGGGCCGCCGCCAGCTCGCGCGCGAACTGCTCCAGCCCCTCGCGCGCCTTCGGCCGCAGCTCCGCCACGCGGCCGGCCGCCTCGGCCGTGCGCGCCAGCGACCAGCCCCACTGCGCCGCCTGGCGGGACAGCACCTCGAGGCTCTGCTCGCCGATCCCGCGGCGCGGCGCCCCCACCGCCCGCCGGAAGGCCGCGTCGTCGTCCGCGTTCGCCACCAGCCTGAGGTGCGCCAGCAGGTCCTTCACCTCGCGCCGCTCGTAGAAGCTCACTGCGCCCACCACCCGGTACGGCACGGCCGAGCGCCGCAGCTCGTCCTCGAAGGCGCGCGTCTGCGCGTTGGTCCGCAGCAGCACGGCCATCTCGTCGTACGCGTGCGCGCCGCGGCGCACCCGCGCCTGGAACTCGCGCACCAGCCACTCCGCCTCGTCGCGCTCGTCGGCGGCGGTCACCACCGTGATCGGCTCCCCGCCCTCCCGGCGCGTGAACAGCGTCTTGCCCAGCCGGCCGCGGTTGGGCGCGATCACGCTGTTCGCCGCCTCGAGGATGGCACTGGTCGAGCGGTAGTTCTGCTCCAGCCGCACCAGCCGCGCCCCCGGGAAGTCGCGCTGGAACTCGAGGATGTTCCGGAGGTCGGCGCCGCGCCAGCCGTAGATGGACTGATCGTCGTCCCCCACCACGAACAGGTTGCCGCCCTCGCCCGCCAGCGACTTCAGGAACAGGTACTGCGCGCGGTTGGTGTCCTGGTACTCGTCCACGAGCAGGAACCGGAACCGCGCGCGGTAGTGCTCGAGCGTGGCCGGCCGCTGGGCGAACAGCGTCAACGGGTGCAGCAGCAGGTCGTCGAAGTCCATCGCGTTGGCGCGCCGCAGCGCGGCCTCCATCGCGGCATACACCCTCGCGACGTTGGCGTGGTAGGGGTCGGCAGCCTCCTGCGCGTAGGCCTCCGGGCCCACCATCGCGTTCTTGGCGCGCGAGATCTCGTGCCGCACCACGCGCCCGCCGTACAACCGCGGCGGCAGGCCGAGGTCGTCCACCAGGCGCCGGACCAGCGCCTCCACGTCGTCCTCGTCGTAGATCGTGAAGCTGCGGGAGAAACCGAGCGAAGGCGCCTCGCGCCGCAGCAGCCGCGCGCAGATGGCGTGGAAGGTCCCGATCCACAGGCCGTCGGGCTCCGCGCCCAGGAGCTGCGCGACCCGGGCCTTCATCTCCCCGGCCGCCTTGTTGGTGAAGGTCACGGCCAGGATGTGGCGCGGGTCGACGCCGTGCTCGTCGATGAGGCGCGCCAGGCGCACGGTCAGGACGCGGGTCTTGCCCGAGCCGGCGCCCGCCAGCACCAGCATCGGGCCGGCGACGTGGGCGACCGCCTCCTGCTGCGGCTCGTTGAGCGCGACCCCGATCATCCGGCGGGGAGCTCGCGCGGCAGGTGCAGCGCGAACCGCGCCCCGGCCTCGGACGGCTCGAGCACCAGCCGGCCGCCGTGGCCCTCCTCGACCACCCGGCGGGCGAGGGCCAGCCCGAGCCCCCAGCCGCCCTCCTTGGTGGTCGCGCCCGCGGTGAACAGCCGGTGCCGGAGCTCGCGAGCCACGCCCGGGCCGTCGTCGGTCACGGTCACCACCACCCCGTCGGGCTCGCTCGCGACCGCGACCTCGATGGTGCCGCCGCGCCCCTTGAGCGCGTCCACCGCGTTGCGGACCAGCGCCTCGAGCGCCCACTCGAGCAGCAGCGCGTCGCCCTCAACCCCCGCCGGCGTGCCGTCGGAGCGGACCTCCAGCGCGATGCGGTGCGCCAGCGTCGGCAGCCGCGGCCGGAAGTAGGAGCCCACGGCGTCGGCCACGGCCGCGACGTCCACGTTGTCGCGCCGCGGCGGTTGGCCGATCCGCTCGAACCGCCGGGCCACCCGGTCGAGGCGCTCGTAGTCGCCGGCCAGGTGCCAGGCGATCTCGTCGCGCCGGTCGGCCCCGTCGCGCAGCCGGTCGATCCATCCGGCCAGCGAGGTGAGCGGGGTGCCGAGCTGGTGCGCCGATTCCCGCGCCATCGCGACCCACACGCGGTCGCGGGCGGCGCGCACCGAGGCGCGGTGCGCCAGCACCGCGACGCCCGCCAGCCCGGCGACCGTGGCCAGCTCCAGGACGAAGATCAGCCGCAGGCGGGCCCGGACCGGCAGCGCTCCCACGTGGACGGTGCGGCCGCTGATCTCGGTCAGGGGCGGGTTGTCGCGGTCGAGCGAGACCACGAAGGCTCGGAGCGCCGGGGAGTCGAACGCCATCGGCGCCGGGAGGTTGGCGGTGTCGGTCGGGACGCCGTGCTGATCGGTGACGACCAGCGGAATGCCCTGCCGGCGGATCTGGGTCGCGAGGCCGAACAGCGCGTCGGTCGCCCCGTATTCGCTGGAGTCGCCCAGCCCCGTGAACACGCGCGCGTACAGCTCGGAGGCGCGGTGCGCGTCCTCGCTCAAGTGATCGGCCGTGAGGTACGCGGAGACCAGCGTGAGCGCGCCGGCGAGCGCCGCCAGCAGCCACACCGTCTCCGGGCGGCGCAGCCACCTCGCCCGGCGCACCCTAGCGCGCGGAGGCCTCAAGGCGGTCCACCCCGAGCGAGGGCGCCAGCGCGGGCGGCAGGCGCACGCTGCCGTCCGGCTGCTGGCCGCTCTCCAGCAGCGCGATCACGGTGCGCGGGAGCGCGAGCGCGGAGCCGTTGAGGGTGTGCACGAACTCCGGCTTGGCGCCGCGCGCGGGCCGGTAGCGGGTGTTCATGCGCCGCGCCTGGAAGTCCCGGTAGGTGCTGCAGCTCGAGACCTCCAGCCACTTGCGGGCGCCCGGCGCCCACACCTCGAGATCGTACTGGCGGTGGTTCGCGAACCCCATGTCCCCCGCCGCGATCAGGACCACGCGGTACGCCAGGCCGAGCCGCTGCAGCACCGTCTCCGCGTGGCGGGTCAGCTCCTCGTGCGCCGCGGCGCTCGCCTCGGCGCGCTCGAGGCGCACCAGCTCCACCTTGTCGAACTGGTGCACCCGCGTCAGCCCCCGCGTGTCGGCGCCGTGCGCGCCCGCCTCGCGGCGGAAGCAGGGCGTGTAGGCCACGTACTTCTTGGGCAGCTCCTCGCCCGCCAGCACCTCGCCGCGGTGGAGGTTGGTGACCGGCACCTCCGCCGTCGGCACCAGGAACAGGTCGTCCGACGTGCGGTACATGTCGTCCTCGTACTTGGGCAGCTGCCCCGTGCCCGTCATGCACGCGCGGTTCACCACGAACGGCGGCGCCACCTCCGTGTACCCGTGCTCGAAGGTGTGCAGGTCGAGCATGAAGGCCACCAGCGCCCGCTCCAGCCGCGCGCCCGCGCCCACGAGCAGCGGAAACCCCGAGCCGGCCAGCGCCGCCCCGCGCTCCAGCTGGAACAGCCCCAGCGCCTGGCCGATGTCCCAGTGCGGCCGGTGCCACGGCTGCGGCTCCACCGGCTCGCCCCACGTCCGCACCACGACGTTGTGGCTCGCGTCGCCCGCCGGCACGTCGGCCGCGGTGACGTTCGGCACGAAGGCCAGCGCCGCCTCGAACGCCGCCTCCGCCTCCGCCGCGCCGGCCGCCACCGCGTCGGCGCGGGCCGACAGCTCGCCCAGCGTCGCCAGCAGCGGCGCGGCGTCCTCGCCGCGCTTCTTCCGCTCCCCCACCTCGCGGCTCTTGGCGTTGAGCTCGGCCTTGACCGCGTCGGCCTCGCCGATCGCCACGCGGCGGCGCTCCGCCAGCCCGCGCAGCTTCGCCAGCAGCGCGTCCAGCTCCGGGCCCGCGCCGCGCGCCGCCAGCTGGGCGCGCAGGGCCGCGAAAGCCTCCGCGTCTCGGAACAGCCTGGGATCGAGCACCGCTACTCCGACGGCGGCAGCGAGTCGGCTTTGAGGCTGCGATAGCCGCAGTTCAGGTCGGCCAGGATGGCGAACGTGATGGTGCGGGCCACGAAGTCCAGCGCCGTCACCTCGATCTTCGCGTAGACGGGCCGGACGTAGCCGAAGTTGCAGGTCTGCGAGCGCGAGGCGGCCAGCACCACGGTGCCCACCTTCACCGGGACCGCGAGCGTGTCCTGGTAGCCGGAGGTCGGTGCGATGGTGATCGAGTCGAAGGCCTGGGTCGTCACCTGCAGGCCTCCGTCCACGTACAGTCCCATCGCCCCGCGCGGCAGCAGCACCGCCGTGGTGTCGGCGAGGCTGTCGGTGCGGATGTCGAACGCGAAGTCGAAGGACGAGACGCGATCGGTGCGCGCCACCACGTTGTCCAGCACGTCGTAGGCCGAGGGATGCGCGATGTCCGTGTTGGTGAGCGCCCACAGCGTCACGGAATCGACGAAGGTGCCCACGGCCGCCGGCGGCAGCTGGAACGGGTTGTCGCACGCCGTGGTACCGGCGAGCTGTGCGAGCGCGAGGAGCGCTACGATCCGCGGGAAGACCGGGGGACGCGACATCAGCTAACCAGCGAAGAATAGGCGAGTTGCGCGCTCAGTGTCAACCGCCGGACGTGCTTGACACCGCCCCGGGCGCGGCCTACGTTGGACCGCCGTTCACCAGCGAGGGACCGGATGCCGACAATTCGCGACGTCGTGCAGGTGCTCGCGCGCCGCGAGGGGGTGGATGCCGTCATCGTGCTCGGCGACGACGGCCTGCCCATCGACAGCCAGGTCGCCGACGGGCTCGACTCGGAGGCCGTGGCCGCCCACCTGCCGGCTGTGCTCCAGGCCTGCGAGGAGCTGGGCCGCAACGCCCGGCGCGGCGAGCTCACCACCGGCGTGCTCGAGTACGCCGAGGGCTTCGCGGTCGTGGCCAACCTCTCGGTCGACGCCAAGCTCCTGATCCTGCTCCGGCCGCGCACCAACCTCGGACCGCTGCTCTACGATCTCACGCGCCATCGCGCGAAGATCGCCCGGCTGCTCTAGAGGCGGTGCCAACGCCGCACCATCTCCTCGTCATCGACGACGAACCCTTCATCGGACGCATCGTGCGCCTGGAATTCGAGCGCGGCCCCTACCAGGTCTCCATCGCCCACGACGGCGAGGAGGGGCTGCGGTTCCTGCGCGACCACGACGACGTGGACCTGGTGCTCCTCGACGTCAACCTGCCGGCGCGCTCCGGCCTCGACCTGCTGGCGGAGGCGCGCGCCGATCCGCGCCTCAGCCGCGTGCCGTTCATCGTGCTCACCGCCGCCGGCCAGAGCGCCACGGCCGAGCGCGCGGACGCGCTCGGGGCCGCCGGGTTCGTGACCAAGCCCTTCTCGCCCAAGAAGCTGCTCCGCCAGGTCGCCGCCATCCTGGGCGACGACGTGGGCGGCGGGACGACGGCCTGATGCGCTGGGCCGTGGTCCTGGCCGGCGGCGTGGGCTCGCGGTTCTGGCCGGTGTCCACGGCGGAGCGGCCCAAGCAGCTGCTGGCGCTGGCGGGCGCGCGGCCCCTGGTGGCCGACGCCGTCGCCCGCCTGCTCCCGCTCATCGCGGCCGAGCGCGTTTTGGTCGTGGGCTCCGGCCGGCTGCAGGGCGCCCTGCGCCGGGCCCTTCCCGAGCTGGCGGCGGACAACGTGCTGGCCGAGCCGGTCGCCGCCTCCACGGCGCCGGCCCTGGCCTGGGCCACGACGCGGGCCGCCGCGGCCGATCCGGGCGCCAGCGTCCTGAGCGTGCATGCCGACTGGACCGTGGCGGATCCCGAGGCGTTCCGCGCGGCCGCCGCCGCCGCGCTCGAGCTCGCCGAGGTCGAGGGCGCGCTGGTGACGGTCGGCGCGCCGCCCACCCGGCCCGAGGTCGGGTACGGCTACGTCGTCCCCGGCAAGCGCATCGGCGCCGGACCGGCGCGCCGCATCGAGCGGTTCGTCGAGAAGCCGGACGCCGCGGAGGCGGCCCGGTTGATCGCCGCCGGCGCGCTGTGGAACACGGGGATGTTCGCGTGGACCGCGGCGCGGTTCCGCGCCGAGTGCGTGCGCCACGCGCCGGAGCTGGCGGGCGGCCTGGCGGCGCTCGACCGGGGCGACGTCGAGGGGTTCTATCGCGCCGCGACGCCGGTGAGCGTGGACGTCGCGCTGTACGAGCGCACCGCCCGTGGCGCCGTGCTGCCCGGCGACTTCGGGTGGGACGACGTCGGCTCGTGGGCCGCCCTGTCGCGCGTGCGCGCGGCCGACGCGCGCGGCAACGTGGCGGTCGGGTCCGCCTTCGCCGCGGACGCCGCGAACTGCATCGTCTGGAGCGAGGACGGCGCGATCGTCCTCGACGGCGTGTCGGACCTCGTCGTGGTGTGCTCGCGCGGCGTCACGCTGGTCACCACGCGCGAGCGCGCCCCGCACCTCAAGGAGCTGTTGGCCCGGCTGCCGCCGGGGCTCGCGAGCGAAGGCGGCGCGCCGGAAGGAGACCGCCGATGAGCGTTCAGCTGTTCCTGTACGACGCGCCCGAGGACCTGCCCCTGTTCCTCCCGTTCTCGCTCACCCGTCCGCTGGGCGAGCTGAGGTACGGCGCGTTCCTGCTGCGCGAGCGCTGGTCGGCGCGGCTGAGCCTGCCGGTGACCGGGTACCTGACGCCGCACCAGCACCTGCGCGAGTTCGTCGAGCCCGGCGCGCCGGTGGTGGTCGCGGGCCCGGGGGAGAAGAACGAGCCGCGGCTCCTGCTGCGCTCCACCTTCGTGCCCGCCGCGGACCTGGGCCGCAACGCGTCGCCCGCCGAGCCGGTGCGGTTCGTGGACGGCGGCGGCGCCACGGTCGGCTACGCGCTCCCCCGGCGGGCCGACTGGCCGGGGTTCGACGCCGCCGCCGCCTGGCACCAGGTCCCGCTCGCGGGCAAGCGCCTGGGCGGAGTCTGGGAGCTGGTGGGCGACCTCAACACCGTGCTGCGGGCCGACCTCGAGCACGTGCGGCCCGAGCAGGGCGCGGCCACCATCCCGCGCGGCGCCGTGGTGCTCGGCGACCCGGCGCTCGCGTTCGTGGGCGAGGCCACGCTCGAGCCGCAGGTCGTGCTGGACGTGCGCAACGGTCCGATCATGCTCGCCCCCGGCGTCGAGGTGCGCGCCTTCGCGCGGCTGGTGGGCCCGCTCGCCGTCGCGCGTGACACGCGCATCCTCGGCGGCCAGGTCTCGGGCAGCGCCGTCGGGCCGAAGTGCGTGGTGAACGGCGAGGTGTCGGCCACCCTGTTCCTGGGCTACGCCAACAAGGCCCACGACGGCTTCCTCGGCCACTCGGTGGTGGGCCGGTGGGTCAACCTCGGCGCCGGCACGACCAACTCCAACCTCAAGAACACCTACGGCCCGGTGCGGGTGAGCCTCGGAGGCGCGCGCCACGAGACCGGGCTGATGTTCATGGGCTCGCTGATCGGCGACCACGTGAAGACTGCGATCGGCACCATGCTGCCCACCGGGTGCGTCATCGGGGTCGGCGCGAACCTGTTCGGCACGGCGCGGCCGCCGAGCGAGGTGCCGCCGTTCGCGTGGGGGCTCGACGAGCCGGGGGCGCTGCTGGAGTGCGGCCGGTTCGTCGAGATCGCGGCGCGCGTGATGCCGCGCCGCGACGTGGCGGTGGACCAGGGCACGCGGCGCTACCTCGCCGCGGTGTGGGGCGCCGCCACCGGCCGGGCGCCGTGCGGCTGACCGTCCTCGGCTCCGGGAGCCGCGGCAACGCGGTGCTGGTGGAGTCCGGCGGCGGCGCGCTCCTGGTGGACGCCGGCTTCTCGCTGCGCGACCTGGCGCGCCGCCTGGCGGTGGCGGGCGGCGACCCGGCGCGCCTGGTGGGCATCGTCCTCACCCACGAGCACGGCGACCACGCGCGGGGCGCGAGCGCGGCGGCCGCCGCCTGGGGCGTGCCGCTGCTGGCCAGCGCGGGGACCCTGGCCGCGCTCGCGCCCCGCCTCAAGCCCGGGACCGAGACCCGCCCGCTGGCGGCCGGCGCGCGCCAGCGGTGCGGCGGCTTCGCGCTGCGCTCCTTCCCCACGGCGCACGACGCGAGCGACGCCATCATGCTGGTGGTCGAGGACGGCGACGGCCGGAGGGTGGGCGTCGCCTACGACGTCGGCACGCCGACCGCGGCGCTGCGCCACGCCTGCCGCGAGCTGGACGCCCTGGTGCTGGAGACCAACCACGACGAGGTGATGCTCCGCGCCAGCGGCTATCCGCCGGCGGTCCGGGCGCGCATCGCCGGCCACGGCGGGCACCTGTCCAACAGCGAGGCGGCCCGGCTGGTGGCCGACGTGGCGCACGCCGGCCTGGCCGTAGTGGTGCTCGCCCACCTGTCCGACCGGTGCAACACGCCCGAGCTGGCCCTGGGCGCGGTGGCCCGCGCGCTCAAGGGCACCGCGTTCCGCGGCCGGCTGCTCGTCGCGCGCCAGGACGCCCCGCTGCCGGCCCTCGAAGTCGGCGCGGAGCTGGAGCAGCTCGCGCTACCCCTGCCCGGCGGGCGCTGAACTGCCGGGGGCCGCGGACGCCGACGGCGCCAGCGGCAGCGCGTGCATGTCCACGACCGGCGTCTGGTCGTCGAGCGCGGCCTGCCGCGGCTCCCACTCCGACATCATCTTCACGAACCGCCGCGCGACGTCCGGCTCGAACTCCGTCCCCGCGCGCTCCTCCACGTAGTCGAGCACCTTCGGGGCCGGCCACGCGGAGCGGTAGGGCCGGTTGGTGCGCAGGGCGTCGTACACGTCGCACACGTGCACCAGCTTGGAGGCCTGGTGGCACTCGCGCGGATAGTCCAGCCTGGGGTAGCCGCCGCCGTTCTGCATGATGTGGTGCTCGTACGCCACCACCGCGGCCAGGTCGAGGTTCTCGTGCGACTCCATGATGATCCGCGCGCCCTCCACCGGATGGCGGTTCATCACCTCCCGCTCCTCCGGCGTCAGCCGCCCGGTCTTGTTCAGGATCTCGGACGGGATCTTGACCTTCCCGATGTCGTGCAGCAGCCCCGCGACGCCGAACGCGCGGACGTCGCGCGCGCCCAGGCCGATCCACTCGGCGAGGCCCATCGCCAGCACGCACACGTTGAGCGAGTGCGTGGTGGTGTACTCGTCGTACCGCCGCAGCTCGAGCAGCGGCAGCACGACCGCCTGGTCGCCGTGCATCGCCGCCGCCAGCGAGCGCACCACCGCCTCCGCCTCGGCCAGCGGCAGGCCGCTCCCGCCCTGCGTCTCCTCGTGGAGCCACTGGATCGTCTCGGCCTCCTCGTGCAGCGACAGCGCGATGGTGGCGGTCTGCAGCTCCGGCGCCGACCCCAGCTCCTTGATGCCCACCGCCCCGAACTTGATGGGACCGCCCGCCCGCGGCGCCTCCCCCGCCTGCTGCACCGCGAACAGCGTCAGCTTGGCCATCAGCTGCGTGAGGAAGCTCTCGAACTCCTCCCGGGTCACCTCGGTCTCGAACTCGACCCGCTGGATCCCGGCCCCGGCGAGGCGGTTGCTCCAGTCCCAGCCCCTGAGCTCGCGCATCGGCCGGTCGCCGAACACCACGTCGTCGCCCAGGAACGAGAACGACACCCGGCGGTCGACCTTCTGGAGCACCTGCAGGTTGCCGTAGGCGACGTCGACGACGCCCTCCCGTGCGGGGTGTCCCTCCGGATACAGCGACATCGTGGACAGCGCCTGCGCCAGCGACGTCAGGAAGCGGGCCGGGTCGCTCACGTGCCTCCCTTCAGGGCCTCGGTCGTGACCCGCATGATGGACGGGTCCTTCAGCAGCGCCGCCTGCTCCAGCCGCTCCCGCGCCCGGCGGTCGGGGAGGAACTCCCCCAGGGCTGCCAGCGCCGCGAGGAACTCGGGCTCGTCGAAGCCGCGGCGCATGCCGCCGAGCAGGCTCCGCCTGAGCTGCGTGATCCGGAGCAGGGCGTCGAGCGACAGCCGGCCGCCCTCCGCGCCGAGGGCGCGGATCGCCGCCACCCGCAGCTCGCTCTCCTCGTCGCCGGTCGCCAGCGCCACGACCAGCGGCACCGCGGCCTCCGGGCAGCCGCCGTCGGCCACCGCCGACAGGGCCAGCCGCTTGACGCGCGCGTCCTCGTCGGCGAGCGCGGTGCAGATGGCGCGCGTCCGGACCGCCGGCTCACGGAACAGGACCCGCAGCGCCTCGCGGCGCACCCGCAGGTCCGCGTGCTGCGCGTACTGCGCGGCGTTGAGGCCGGCCGGGGCCGCCGGCAGCTCCGCCGCCAGGTAGAGCAGGTTGCGCACCACGTACCACCGCTCGTCGCCCAGCCGCGGCAGCAGGTGGGGGCCCAGCGCCGGTCCGATCCTGATCAGCCGGTCGATCAGCGCCCGCCGCACCTGGCGCGACTCCGACTCCGCGAGCAGGTCCAGCATCGGCTCGGCCGCCGCGTCGCCCAGCCGTGGCAGCACGCGGTCGAGGAGCACGAAGTCCGGCGGCTGCGCGGCCAGCATGGCCCGCACCACCTCCGGCGTGACCAGCCGCGCGCCGAGCGCCTCGGTGGCCGCCGACGCCTGCGGCGCCTGCTCGAGCACGTCCAGCGCGTCGGCCAGCCGGTTCCCGAGCACCAGATGGTCCATGGCGCGGCCGAGCGCGCCGCCGCTCGCCCCGATCTCGCAGGCCATCTGGACCAGGCGCTCGGGCTCCGGCTCGAACTGCGCCTCGCCCGGCGCCACGAGGGCCGGCGCGACCTGCGACATCTTCTCCAACGCCGCCGCGTATCCCTCCGGGTTCGGGTCGGCCAGCGCCCACCCGCGCACCAGCTCCGCCACCTGCTCCCGCAGGTTCACCTCGGCCACGACCCGCGACGCCGCCGGCCCGCGCTCCGCGTGGTGGCCCAGCTTGGTGAGCATCCGCAGCATCGAGCGCGAAACCGGCGCGCCCGTGCCCGACGCGGCCTGCACCAGGTCCACCACCGCGTCCACCGCCATCCCCTGCGACGCGTCCAGGATGAACTGCCGCCGCTGGCTGCGGTCGCCCCCCATCTCGAGCAGCCGCGCCAGCGTCTGCTTGTCCAGGGCGCCGATCAGCTTGCTCATCCGCTTCTTCAAGGCCACCGCGCCCGATCCGCCGGCCACCTTCAGCTCGTCGGCGATCTGCAGCATGTAGCCCACGATCACCTGGTCGTACGCGGTGCCGCGCTCGTGCCCCTCGATGGCCCGCGCCACCTGGGAGGGCTCCGCGGCGGCCGCCTCCATCGGCGCCGCGGGCTGCACCGCGTCGAGGGCCGCGTCGATCTCCGCGTCGCTGAGCGGCGCGCTGGCGCCGCCCTGCGCGCCCTGC
The DNA here is from genome assembly GCA_035502185.1 of Gemmatimonadales bacterium. Classification (NCBI taxonomy): domain Bacteria; kingdom Pseudomonadati; phylum Gemmatimonadota; class Gemmatimonadia; order Gemmatimonadales; species Gemmatimonadales bacterium. The sequence continues at coordinate 653 of DATJUT010000046.1, read as the reverse complement.
CCCGCCTGCCCCGCCTGCGCCGGCCGCCCCGCGGCCTTCGGCTCCGGCGTCGGCTTGCCCACGTCCTCCGACGCGAGCGCCGCTCGCGCGAGCCCCACCCACAGCTGCGCCGCCTTCGTGGCCCCCGGCGTGGCGGTCGGCTCCTCCTCGCCGTCGCCGCCCTCCAGGAGCTGGAGCCGGTCGAAGGTCAGCGGGTAGAGCCGGATGTGGGGCCACGCGGCGATCTTGCCCAGGGGCTGCATGCCGAGCGGCTCGCCTCCGCCCCGTCCGGCGTCCACCGCCAGCAGCTTCAGCGACTCGTCGATCTCCGAGCCCACCACGCCCCGGGCGAAGCTGATCGCCCCGAGGTGATGCCGGTGCAGCCGGTCGGCGAGATCCTTCAGCACGGGGTGCTTCGGATCGGTGGCCACCCCTTCGATCACCAGCTGCTCCCGCGCCACGCCGAGCGACAGCGTCCCCCGCTCGGCGAGCAGCGTGTCGAGTCGGCGGGCCACGGCGTCCGACGAGGGGCCCAGCGTCGGGTGCCCGTCCGGGTACATCGAGTGCTTGTGCAACGCGATGGAGAACTCGATGAGGAAGTCCGACAGCTCCCTCGGAAGCGCGGCGCGCTGGACCATCGACTGCCGCGGAGCGGCAGGCTGCGAAGGGGCGCC